>DAOKZN010000054.1:0-10283 GCA_035325625.1 Mesorhizobium sp.
GAGGCGCGCGGCGCGATGCCGAAGCGCTCGCTGTCGTAGCGCGGCATGGCCTTGTGGATCATCTCGACCGCGCAGCAGGCGAGGCCGAAGGTCATGTACATCAGCGAGCCGGTGCGCGCCCAGGTGATGAGCGCTTCCGTGGAGGTGACGAGGAACCCCTTGTCCGCCAGCTCGTCGTTGATGCCGACGAAGAACGGATCGTCGGACCCGGCCGGCTTGCCGGTCTTGGGGTCGAGGATGCCCTTGGGCCGCGGCGCGACGAGCGTGCCGGAATTGCCGTTCAATCCCATTCCAGCGCTCCCTTCTTCCATTCATAGGCGAAGCCGATGGTCAGCACCGCCAGGAAAACCATCATCGACCAGAAGCCGAGCATGCCGATCTCGCTGAAGGAAACCGACCAGGGGAACAGGAAGGCCACTTCCAGGTCGAAGATGATGAACAGGATCGACACCAGATAGAAGCGTATGTCGAACTTCATGCGCGCATCGTCGAAGGAGTTGAAGCCGCATTCGTAGGCCGACAGCTTTTCCGGGTCGGGGTTGCGGTAGGCCACCAGGAAGGGCGTCACGATCAGCGCCAGGCCGACGACCAGCGCCACGCCGATGAAGATGACGACAGGCAGATATGAAACGAGAAGTGCGCTCATGCTGCGGTTTCCGTTGGCGGCCGATCCGCCGAGACTTGCAGCACGGGACCGGGATGCGGAAGCGCGGCCGTTTTCGAGCGGCGGACCGACCGGACAGCCCTTGCTGCATTGCGGCGAGGGTTAGCGCAGCGGTCCTTGCGAAGCAAGTCCAACCTTGTCCGAAAAGTGGCCGCAACGCCCCTATGCGGCAAAAGCACGCCTGTTCGAGGCCACTTGTTTTTCCTTCTCTTTTTACTCCACTTTTTCTCCTGACACCGATACTGCCGCTTGCCTGCTAGCATCGCCGGAATCGGGTTGCCCGCCTTCGATCTTTTCAAGCAGGAACTTCGCGCATGAAGGACAGCATCTCGCTCGCAACGGCCCGGCGCATCGCGCTCGCCGCGCAGGGCTTCGCCGACCCGCGCCCGGCCGGCACGCCCGACCGCCGGCACCTGGCGCGCGTCGTCTCCCGCACCGGCCTGTTGCAGATCGATTCCGTCAGCGCCGTGGTGCGCGCGCACTACATGCCCGCCTATTCCCGCCTCGGCCCCTATCCTTTCGCCCTGCTGGACGCAGCCGCGGCCGGCCGCAGGCGCAGCCTGTTCGAATATTGGGCGCATGAAGCTTCCCTGCTGCCCGTCGCGACATGGCCGCTGCTGCGCTGGCGCATGGAGAGGGCCGGGCGCGGCGAGGAGATGTATGCGGGGCTGGCGAAATTCGGCCGCGAGCGCGCCGCCTATATAGAAGAGATATTCCGCATCGTCGCCGAGCGCGGGCCGGTCGCGGCCTCCGACCTCGACGGCCAGAAGGGCAGCGGCGGCTGGTGGGGCTGGAGCGATGCCAAGCACGCCTTCGAATGGCTGTTCTGGGCAGGCCGCATCACCACCGCATACCGGCGCGGCTTCGAGCGCTTCTACGACCTGCCCGAGCGCGTGCTGCCGCCCGCGGTGCTCGACCTGCCGACGCCCTCGCCTGCCGACGCGCACCGCGAGCTGCTGCGCATCGCCGCGCGTGCCCATGGCATCGCCACCTATGCCTGCCTGCGCGACTATTTCCGCCTGTCGCCTAGCGACGTGAAGGGACGCATCGAGGAACTCGTGGAGGAAGGCGAGCTCGTGCCCGTCCGGGTCGAGGGCTGGAGCAGGCCCGCCTATATCCACAGGGACGCCCGCATCCCCCGCAAGGTCGCCGCCCACGCCCTGCTAACGCCCTTCGATCCGCTGGTGTTCGAGCGCGACCGCACCGAAAGGCTGTTCGGCTTCCGCTACCGCATCGAGATCTATACGCCCGCCGCAAAGCGGCAATATGGCTACTATGTCCTGCCCTTCCTGCTCGGCGAGCGGCTGGTGGCCCGGGTCGACCTGAAGGCCGACCGCCCGGCGGACGTGCTGCGCGTGCATGCGGCCTATGCGGAGGAGGCAGCGCCGGCCGAGACCGCCCGCCAGCTTCTCGAGGAGCTGCGGCTCATGCAAGGCTGGCTCGGCCTCGGCCGCCTCGAGATCACGCCGGCAGGCGACCTCGGCCCGGCGCTGGCGGACATGGCGGCGTCGTAGCTGCGCGTTGACAGCGCCGCCGGTGCAAGCCTAAATCCGCTGCGACGGTTCCTTTCCGCTTTTCGGGAAAGGCTAAGAGGGAATGCGGTGCGGGATCATGCGATCCCAAATCCGCTGCTGTCCCCGCAACTGTAGGCGGCGAGCCAAGGCCGAATGCCACTGGGTTTCACCCGGGAAGGCGGCACCAAGGCGACGACCCGCAAGCCAGGAGACCTGCCGTCGCACGAAACCGATCCGTTCGCCTGGCGGGTGCCCCGGGCAAGGAGTTGATGTGGACCGCGACGGCTTTTTCCCGGCCAGCATGCAGGACACGCCGTCCGGCAGCGTGACCATACTGGTCTGCTCGACCTGCCGCGACGCGACCGGGGCGGACACCCACCCGCGCCCCGGAGCGCTGCTCGCCGAAGCCACCCGCAACGCCGCCGCCCGCCACGACATCCGCGTGCGTAACGTCGAATGCCTCGGCAACTGCAAGCGCCGCCTCAGCGCCGCGCTGCTGCGCGACGGTGCCTGGAGCTACGTCTTCGGAGACCTGGGCATCGACAGCGGCGCCGATCTCGTGACCGGGGCGAAATTGCTCGCGGCCTCCGAAGACGGGCTCATCCCCTGGCACGGCCGCCCCGATTGCCTCAAGCGCGGCCTTGTCGCGCGCATTCCTCCGCTCGACCGTCTGCCTCCGCTCGACCATCTGCCTGCCCTCGACCATCCTAAGGAGCCGTCATGACCGCATCCGCCGCCCGTGTCCCTTGCACCGTCGTCACCGGCTTTCTCGGTTCCGGCAAGACGACGCTGATCCGCCACATCCTCGAAAATGCCGGCGACAAGCGCCTCGCCCTCATCGTCAACGAGTTCGGCGACGTCGGCGTGGACGGCGAGATCCTCAAGGGCTGCGGCGTCGAGGCCTGCCCGGAGGAGAACATCGTGGAGCTGGCCAATGGCTGCATCTGCTGCACCGTCGCCGACGACTTCGTCCCGGCGCTGGACCATATCCTATCGCGCACGCCGCGCGTCGACCACATCCTGATCGAGACCTCCGGCCTCGCTTTGCCCAAGCCGCTGGTGCAGGCGTTCCAGTGGCCGACGGTGAAAAGCCGCGTCACCGTGGACGGCGTGGTGGCCGTGGTGGACGGGGCCGCCCTCGCCGCCGGCCAGGTCGCCTCCGACATGGACGCGCTGGCCGCCCAACGCGCCGCCGACGAATCGCTCGACCATGACGACCCGGTGGAGGAGGTGTTCGAGGATCAGGTGGCCTGCGCCGACCTCGTCATCCTGTCCAAGCACGACCTGGTGGACGAGGCCGGTGCCGCGCGCGCCAACGCCGTCGTCAACGAGCATGTCGCGCGCGCCGTGAAGGTGGTGCCGGCCACGCACGGCAAGGTCGATCCGTCCGTGCTGCTCGGCCTCGGGCTGGCCGTGGAGGACGACATCGAGAACCGCAGGAGCCATCATGACGGCATGGCCGACCACGAGCACGACGATTTCGACTCCTTCGTGGTGGAGCTTCCCGCCGTTTCCGACCCGCAAGACCTCGCCCGCCGCGTTTCCGCCGCGGCGGAGCAGGAGAACGTGCTGCGCGTGAAGGGTTTCGTCGAGGTCGCGGCCAAGCCCATGCGGCTTCTGGTGCAGGCCGTCGGCCCGCGCGTGAACCACTATTACGACCGCGCCTGGACGCCGCAGGACGACCGCCGCTCGCGGCTGGTGGTGATCGGCCTCAAGGGGCTGAACCGCCCGGCGATCGAGAAGATACTGGCGGGATAGCGCGAACCCCATGCACATCCTGGCCACCACATCCGCCTCGCTCGACGATCTGGCCGAGCCGGTCGATCTGCGGCAGCAGCCGGCGGACATGGTGGCGCTGTCCTTCACCGACAGCGATCTGGCCGGGCTGGCCGCCGCGTGGTCGGCGCAGTCGGACCGCCTGCCTTCCCTGCGGCTCGCCGCCCTGCGCGACCTGCGCCACCCGATGTCTGTGGACCTGTGGGTCGACAGCGTGGCGCAGCATGCCAGGATCATACTGGTGCGCATTCTCGGCGGCTACGACTGGTGGCGCTACGGCTGCGACCGGCTGGTCGCGCTGGCGCGCGAGCGCGGCATCGCGCTGGCGCTGCTGCCGGGCGAAGGCAACGACGACGCGCGGCTTGCGCAGGCCTCCACCCTGCCGCAAGCGGAACTGGCCGCGCTGCTCGCCTATTTCCGCGAGGGCGGCCCCGTCAACATGGCCGCGCTGGTACGCCGCATGGCCCGCCTCGCCGGGCACGACATCGAGGCCGCAGCGCCGACGGAAGTGCCGAAAGCCGGCTATTACGAGCCCGGCAGGGGCGTGGTCGAGACGCCGGCGCTGAACTCTCATCGCGAGGGCGCGGAGGTCGCGTGCGACACGGCGCACCCCCACTCCGCCTCGCTGCGCTCGGCACCTCTCCCCCTCAAAAGGGGAGAGGAAGGGAGCCAGGCTTGCGGACGCCATTTCCTCTCCCCCGTCGATCGGGGGAGAGGTGGTTTGCAAAGCAAACCGGAGTGGGGGTCGAATATCAGAAGCGATCGCCCTGCCCTCGAACACGACGCGCCTGCCGTCCCGATCCTCTTCTATCGCTCCATGCTGCTGGCCGCCGACACCGCGCCGATCGACGCGCTGGCACACACGCTGCGCGAAAATGGCATTCTGGCCGTGCCGATCTTCGTGGCGAGCCTGAAGGACCCCGCTTCGCTTGCCTTCGTGGAACGCGCCATCGCGGAACTGAGCCCTTCGGCCATCGTCACCGCCACCGCCTTCGCCTCCGGCGCCGAGCCCGGCGTGGAGACGCTGTTCGACCGCGCCGGCGCGCCGGTGTTCCAGGTCGTCGTGGCGACCACGCGCCGGGACGCCTGGCGGACAAACCAGCGCGGCCTCGCCCCTGCCGATCTTGCCATGCATGTGGTGCTGCCCGAGCTCGACGGCCGCATCCTTGCCGGGGCGATCTCGTTCAAGGACGAAACGCAGGCCGACGAAGCGCTCGGCTTCCGGGCCTTCGCCAACCGGCCGGAGCCGGACCGCGTGAAACAGGTGGCCCGACGCATCGCCGCCTTCCTGCGCCTGCGCGCCACGCCCCTCGCCGGGCGCCGCATCGCCATCCTGATGCCGCATTATCCCAGCGCCCCCGGCCGCACCGGCTACGCCGTGGGGCTGGACGTGCCGCAAAGCGTGCTGGCCATGCTGCACGACCTGAAGGATGCCGGCTATACAGTTGAGAAGATTCCGCAATCCGCGCGGCAGCTCCTCGACCTGCTGGAGACCGGCTCCTGGGAAATGGGCCTCGAAGACTACCGCCGCCGTTTCGCCGGCCTGCCGGAAGAGGCGCGCATGGTGGTGGAAGGGGCGTGGGGCGACCCTGCCGGCGCCTTCACCTTCAGCGCCGCGACCTTCGGCAACGTCACCGTGGCGCTGGCGCCCGACCGCGGCCGCTTCGAGGACCGCCGCGCCGACTATCACGACGCCACCCTGCCGCCACGCCACGAACTCGTCGCCTTCGGCCTGTGGCTGCGCGGGACGCTCGACGCCCACGCCCTCGTCCATGTCGGCGCGCACGGCACGCTGGAATGGCTGCCCGGCAAGACGGTGGCGCTGGGCCAAAACTGTTTTCCGGAGATCGTGACCGGCCCGCTGCCCGTGGTCTATCCCTTCATCGTCTCCAATCCCGGCGAGGCGGCGCAGGCAAAACGCCGCATCGCTGCCGTGACGCTGGGCCACCTGCCGCCGCCGCTCGCCGCGGCCGGGCTGGACGAGACCCGGCAGAAGTTGGAGCGGCTGGTGGACGAATACGCCCAGGCCGACGGGCTGGACCGCCGCCGCCGCGACCGCCTGGCCAGGCTGATCGTGGAAACCGCGCAGAAGACCGGCCTTGCCGCCGAGGCGGGCGTCGCCGGCACCGACGCGCCCGACGAGGCGCTGCGCCGCATCGACGCCTGGCTGTGCGACCTCAAGGACTTTGCCATCAAGGACGGGCTGCATGTCTATGGCCGCGCCACCCCCGGCGAGACCGATCCGCTGCGCCTTGCAAGCGCTGCCGCCGAGAAGGCGGCGCTCCTTTCCGCGCTCGACGGCCGCCATGTTCCCGCCGGCCCGTCCGGCGCGCCGGCGCGCGGCCGCATCGACGTGCTGCCCACCGGCCGCAACCTGTTCGCGGCCGACCCGCGCACCATGCCCACGGCCACGGCCTTCGACCTCGGCAAGGCGGCGGCCGACGAGATCGTGCGCGCCTACATGCAGAGCCACGGCGACTGGCCGCGCTCGCTGGTCATCGACCTGTGGGGCTCGGCCTCGCTGCGCACCGGCGGCGAGGAGATCGCGCAGGGGCTGGCGCTGATGGGCTGCCGCCCGCAATGGGACGCCGCCACCGGCCGCGTCACCGGCATCGAGGTGCTGCCGCCGGCCGTGCTCGGCCGCCCGCGCGTCGACGTGACCTGGCGCATCTCCGGCCTGTTCCGCGACATGTTCCCCACCCAGATCGCCCTCATCGACGCCGCGGCGGCGGCCGTTGCCGCGCGCGACGAGGACGATTCGGAAAACCCGCTGGCGGCCGCCACGCGCGCCGAGGGCAGGCGGCAGCCGCGCATCTTCGGCTCCTCGCCCGGCACCTACGGCGCCGGAGTGGAAAGCCTGCTCGCCGGCGGCGACTGGGACAAGCGCGAGGAGATCGGCCGCGCCTATCTGGACAGCGCCTCGCACGCCTATGGCGGCGCCGAGGGCGAAGGTGCTGCCGCGCCGGGCGCCTTTGCCGGCCGCATCGCCGAGGCCGACCTTCTGGTCCACACCGGCGACGATCCCGGCCGCGACATCCTCGAAGGCTCGGCCGACGTCGCCTTCATCGGCGGCTTTTCGGCGGCCCTTGCCGCGCTGGGCAAAAACGCCGACGTGATCGTGCTCGACACCACCGACCCGCACAAGCCGAAGCCGCGTTCGGTGTCGGAGGCGGTGGCCCGCGTGGTCAGGGCGCGCGCCGTCAATCCGCGCTTCATCGCCGGCCAGATGCGGCACGGCCCGCGCGGCGCCTCCGAATTCGCCGAGACGGTGGACCGGCTGATCGGTTTCGCCGAAACCACGCAGGCCATTGCGGGCAGCCTCATCGAGGCCGTCCACGAGGCCTATCTGGGCGACGCGGACGTGCGCGCCTTCCTGCTGCGCGAGAACCCGGCGGCGGCGAAATTCATCGCCGAACGTTTCGCCTCGGCGCGCCGCCGCGGCCTGTGGCATCCGCTGCGCAATTCCGTCGATGCCGATCTGGACGCCCTGATCGAGGCAGCCGAGGCATCGTCCGTCTCACCCCCACCCCTTACCCCTCCCCACAAGGGGGAGGGGAAATCTGGAGCGCCGGCGACCCCCTCCCCCTTGTGGGGAGGGGTAAGGGGTGGGGAACGCCATGAAACACCGGAGGCGGCGCAATGAACACGCCTGCCCGCCGCGGCGCCTGCCCCGCGCTTTCCGCCCCGATGCAAACTGGCGACGGCCTTTTGGCGCGGCTCAACCCCGTCGCCGGAGGATTTTCACCCAACGCCTTGATCGGACTCTGCGAATCCGCGCAGCACCACGGCAGCGGCATCGTCGAGGTCACGGCGCGCGGCTCCGTGCAGGTCCGCGGCCTGACGGAGCGAAGCGCGCCCCTCCTGGCGGCAGATGTGGATGCGCTGGGCATTGCCGTGCGCACCGGCGTGCCGGTGGAGACGGCGCCGCTGGCAGGACTGGACCCGGACGAAATCGCCGATCCGCGCCCGCTGGCCGACGCGATCCGCGCAGCCCTCACCGAGGCCGGCCTGGCCGCGCGCCTCGGGCCCAAGGTTTCCGTCATCGTCGACGGCGGCGGTAGCATCGACCTTTCCGGCATCATCGCCGACGTGCGGCTCGCCGCCGTCGCGCAGAACGGCGAAGCGCTCTGGCATCTGGCCGCCGGCGGCGATGCCGCGACCGCGACACCGCTCGGGCTGCTCACCGAATCCGATGCCTGCGCCGCCACCCTTTCGATACTCGGGCAGGTCGCCGCTCTCGGCCGGGAGGCGCGGGCGAGAGATCTGGCTGACACGCGCCGTATCAATGCGACAGCACCCCTCTCTGGCCTGCCGGCCATCTCCCCCACAAGGGGGGAGAAGGGCAGTTGGCCCGCGAGTTTCGCATTTGAGACGCCGAAGGGTGGCGAAGCCGGTCATCCAAGTCGGCTCTCCCCCCTTGTGGGGGAGATGGCCGGCAGGCCAGAGAGGGGTTCCGGCGGGACCCATCAGGAGGGCAAGGCGGTGGCCGTCTTCCCGCTTGGCGACGGCACCTTCGCCCTCGGCATTGCCCTGCCCTTCGGCTCCATGCCGGCGAAAATCCTCATCGCATTGGCACAGCGGGCAAAGGACCTCGGCGCCGCCGAAATCCGCCCTGCCCCGCCTCGCGCGCTGCTGTTTCCGGGCCTTGCCGCCGATGCCTGCCGGACGCTTCAAAAGATCGCCGCCGGGCTCGGCTTCGTCACCCACCCGGCCGATCCGCGCCTGTCGATTTCCGCCTGCCCCGGCCTGCCCGCCTGCGCCTCCGGCCGCATCGCCACGCGCGACATCGCGGCAGACCTTGCCGCATCCGCTCCCGACCTGCTCGACGGCTCCTTCACGCTGCATGTCTCCGGCTGCGCCAAGGGCTGCGCGCACCCCGGCGCCGCGGCGCTGACGCTGGCGGGCAGCGACGACGGCACGGTGCTTGTCGTGAACGGAACGGCGGGATCGCCGCCAGCCGCTATAGTGCCGCACGACGAAGCCCGACACGGCCTGCGCCGCATCGCCTCGCTGGTGCGCCGGACACGGCGACGGCAAGAAACCGCCGCCGCCTGCCTGGCCCGGCTCGGCGCGGCAGAAATCGCAACCGCCTTCGCACAGGCCGCCTTCGCACAGGCCGCCTTCGCACAGGCCGCCTTCGCACAGGAATGAGCATGCCCGCCTACGACTATATCCGCGACGGCACCGCGATCTACGAGCGCTCCTTCGCCATCATCCGCCAGGAGGCGGACCTTGCGCGCTTCTCGCCCGAGGAGGCGGACGTGGCGATCCGCATGATCCACGCCTGCGGTCAGGTCGAGGCGGCGAAAAGCTTCGCCTTCGGCCCCGGCTTCGTGGCAGCTGCGCGTGCAGCCCTGCAGGCCGGCGCGCCGATCCTGTGCGACGCCGAGATGGTGGCGCGGGGCGTCACCCGCGCCCGCCTGCCGGCCGGAAACGAGGTGATCTGCACGCTGCGCGACCCGCGCACGGCCGAGATCGCCAAGGAAATCGGCAACACCCGTTCCGCCGCGGCCATCGAGCTGTGGGGACCGCGCATGGCCGGCGCGGTGGTGGCCATCGGCAATGCCCCGACGGCGCTTTTCTACCTGCTGGAAAGATTGCGCGACGGCGCGCCGAAGCCCGCCGCCATACTCGGCATGCCGGTCGGCTTCGTCGGCGCGGCCGAATCGAAGGAGGCGCTGGCCGAAGATTCCTATGGCGTGCCCTATGCCATCGTGCGCGGCCGGCTGGGCGGCAGCGCCATAACGGCCGCCGCCCTCAACGCGCTGGCGAGGCCGGGCCTGTGAGCACACCAAGTTCATACCCCCACCCCTGTCCCCTGCCCACAAGGGGGAGGGAGACGACTTCGCAACCATCGCAATCACTGTCTCCAACGTCCAGGCAAAGCAGAACTGCCGCCCGGTTCCCCTCCCCCTTGTGGGCAGGGGTTAGGGGTGGGGGTAAAGTCTGGCGGTGCGCGGAAAGGGAGGCGTCATGACACGCACCACCGCACCCGGCCGGCTGATCGGCGTCGGCACCGGCCCCGGCGACCCCGAGCTTCTGACGCTGAAGGCCGTGCGCGCGCTGCAGGAAGCCGACGTGGTGGCGCATTTCGCCAAGCGCAACGGCAACGGCAATGCCCGCGCCATCGTCGAGGGCCGCCTGAAGCCCGGGGTTGTGGAATTGCCGCTGCACTATCCGGTCACCACCGAAATCGACAAGGACCACGACGACTACAAGGCGCAGATCCTCGCCTTCTACGAGGACTCGGCGTCGAAGGTCGCCGCGCATCTGGAAGAAGGCCGCACCGTCGCCGTGCTGTCGGAGGGCGACCCGCTGTTCTACGGCTC
>DAOKZN010000055.1:0-10168 GCA_035325625.1 Mesorhizobium sp.
GAGGACGCCATCCTCGAAGCCGGCGCCGACAAGGTGGCGGCCTTCATCGGCGAGCCGATCATGGGGGCGGGCGGCGTCAAGATCCCGCCGGCCAGCTACTGGCCGGAGGTGCAGCGCATCTGCCGCAAATACGACGTGCTCCTGATGCTGGACGAGGTCATCACCGGCTACGGCCGTACCGGCGAGTGGTTCGCGGCGCAGACGATGGGGCTGGAGCCGGACACCATCACCACCGCCAAGGCGCTGACCTCGGGCTACCAGCCGCTTTCGGCGCTGCTGGTGGGCGACCGCATCGCCAACACCCTGGTTGAGAAGGGCGGCGAATTCTACCACGGCTACACCTATGCCGGGCACCCGGTGGCCTGCGCGGTGGCGCTCGCCAATCTCGACATCATCGAGCGGGAAGGACTGGTGGAGCGGGTGAAGACCGACACCGGCCCCTATTTCGCCCAGGCGCTGCGCGAGCGCGTGGCCGGCCACGCGCTGGTGGGCGAGACGCGCGCCTTCGGCCTGATGGGGGCGATCGAGATCGTCAAGGACAGGCAGACGAAGGGGCGCTTCAAGCCTTCGGGCAGCGCCGCGGTGGTGGTGCGCGACCATGCCATCGCACACGGGCTGATGATGCGCGCGACCGGCGACACCATGATCCTGTCGCCGCCGCTGATCTGGACGCGGGACACCATCGACATGGCCTGCGACCGCATCGTCAAGGCGCTGGACTTGGCCGAGGCGGATCTGCGTCGCGGCTGAACCGTGGCGCAACGGCCCGGCGGAACCATCCGCCGGGCCTGCCGTTGATTGCCGCAATCGATACGAACGGGGGCCTCAAATGGTCAAGAAACGCCGCAGGGCCGCCACGGCGGCAGCCGCAGACCTCATGCTTGCGCCGATGGTGGCGTGGCTGCGCCTGCCGGTGCTGGCGGGCGAAGCCTTCGGCTCCGCGTCGCCGGGCAAGGAAACCGTTGCGGCGGCTTCGGAAAAGGTTGCCGCCGCCGCCGAGGGCGTGGTTGCGGCGCAGCTTGCCATGGCAGGGTCCATGCTGAGCTTCTGGCCGGAGGTGCTGTCGGGCCGCACGCCCTCGCTGCTCACCGGCGCGGCAGTCGAGCGCTCGCTTCATGCCGCCCTGCGGCCGACGCGGCGGCGGGTGAAGGCGAATTTCCGCCGGTTGCGGCCGGACCGCTGATCCGCCTTGCGCGAACGGCAAAGGCCGCGTCCCGTGGGGCGCGGCCTTGCCAGATACGCATGGCATTTCGCTACTCGAACGCTTGCGAAACTCGAAGCTCCGGTACGCGAGACCTGATCCGGAGCATTGGGCAGATGCGTTGTCCGCCTCGCGTTCCCTTCTACAGGCACATCGTTACCGCGTGGTTAGCGAGAGCTTAAGCAAATCTAAATTCGTGATTTTTTTGACGAATAGCGCCTGCCGCCCCGCGAGGGCGGCAGCTATTGCCGCGCCACCAGCGGCGCGGCGCCGGTGTCGAACAGCCGCGCGCCCTTGCGCGTTTCCCGCGCCACCGTCTGGATGTTCGCGTTGTTGCGTATGGCCTGCCTGCCGGCCTCTATGACGAGATCGACCTCGTGGTTCGGCAGCTTCAGCCGCGTCGGTATCCTGTTGAGGCGGGCGAACAGGCCGGGATCGGCGTTGCGGAACGAAATGTGCTCGGTGGTCACGGTCACGTCGCGGCAGTTCCAGCCGGCCAGGGTTCCCCGCAGCTTCCGCACCTGTTCCCGGGAAAGGCCGCAGCGGTAGCGCACCAGCGTGTCCTGCCATTGGTTGAGCGCGAGATCGACGGCGTCGAAACCGCTGCGGGTGGCCGACGAGATGGCGGTTTCCGAAACGGCCCGCAGGACCTTGCCCAGATGGGGCGACGACGGGGAGCCTCCCCATTCGTAGGGGACATGCTTGCCGGCATCCGTGACGATGAAGAGGAAGTTGCGCAGCCGCACCGCCTGCTGGGGCGACAGCGGCAGGTATGGCTCCGTGGCCTTCGCCCGTTCGAGGGTGAGGCCGGTGATGCCGAGATTGTCGGTCAACGCGCCGTCCAGCAGCCGGACGAATTCCAGCTTTTCGTCGGACTGGTAGGAATCCAGCGCGCGCGCATAGGCCTGCAGGCGCACCGAGGGGTTTTCCGCATCGAGCGCCCTCTGCAGCCAGGCAGGGCGGCTGTAGTGGCAGTCCACGTCGGGCGCACGCAGCACCATCGGTGCAAAGGCGATGGGGACGGCAGCCGATGCGCCGACGGCCTCGGAAATCTTCAGCCGGTCTATGTCGCTGCACAGGGCCGCAAAGGTGTCCTCGGTGAACAGGAACGGCGTGTTGTTGTAGATGTCGGAGGCCGTTATCCACACGATCGGCCGGTCCGGCTGGCGGAATGCCGTGAAGGTGGCGTGATCGAAAAGGTTGTCGTCCAGCCAGCGGGCGAAGCTGTTGCGGTCGTTGGCACCGCCGGCCAGTGCGGCCTTTACCACGGCGCCGGGCAGCGCCCGGGTCACCATGTAGGACTCGGCGTCCTTGTAGAGGAACCTTTCGCGGAAGTCCTGATAGCCCTCCTTGCCCCTGTAGCCGAGATAGGCCGCCGCCACCGCGCCGCCCGACGTCCCGGCCACGGTGCGGACGTTGTCGAGCACGGTGCGGCGGTAGGGATGCTCGTCCACCACCAGCGAATCGAGTTCCAGCAGCACGCCGAACGCCAGCGCCGCAGCGCGCGTGCCGCCGCCGGAGAAGGAAAGGGCCACCACCGTGGAGCCGTCGTCGCCATGGTCGGGGATATAGCGCGCCGAAGGGGCCGCGGGCCGGGGGGTGACGACGTTGATCGGCGTCGTGTCGACGAGGGCGCAGCCCGAGGCGGCGATCGTCGCGGCAAGGCTTGTTGCCGCGAGCAACCTCGAAACAAATTTCCGCACCGGATGCTCCCCGCCTTCGCCTCTGCGGCGCGAAGGTTGCACGGTCGCGCCGGCTCTTCAAGCCGCCGCCTTGCGGGAAGCGAAAGGGCGGCGGCTTGCGGATGGAACCGTCAGGGTTTTTCCACCCTTGCCACCTGATAGGTGTGCATGACGCCCTCGCGATCCACCGACACATATTCGCCGGTCACGAATCGCTCCTCGCCCAGACGGAAGCCGATCTCGTCGTCGCGCTCGCCCTCCTCGTAGTCGAAGAACCATTGCCCGCCGGGCTTGCGCCGCAGCCGGCCGATGCGGTCCTCCTCGCCGGGACGGAAGTGCCGCACGCGGCATTTTTCCTGATGCGCCTTCCATTGCGCGGCGTCGAGCCGGCCTTCGGCATCGAGCGGGACGAGCAGGTCGTAGCCCTCGGCGGGGTCGCCGGCGGGACGCTCCTTCTCGCGGGCGAGCAGCAGCCGCACATGGCGGAAGCTGGGGGCAAGGGTCTTGGGATCGGTCATGGTGCACTTTCTCCTTTCCAGCGCAGTCGGTAGCGCGGCACGCCAGCCTTGCCTTGATCCGCATCAAGAGCGCCGCGATGGTGCCTGCCGCTTTGATCGAGCGCAATGCCGGCATATCCTGCCGGCCCTAGCGTGCCCGCGATCAACCGCCGCGCGTGAAGCGCAAGGAGAACCGCCATGGCTTTCAGGACCATCCTCAGCGTCACCGGCCCCGACCAGGGCGAGGACGACCTCCGGCTCGCCGCCGACCTGTGCGACCGCTCGGGCTCGCATCTGTCCATCCTCGTCATGGCGCTGGCGGCGCCGCCGCCCATCGGCGAATATGCCGTCATGGTTTCCGACGCCTGGTTCGAGGAGCAGCAGGCCGATCTGGCGGAACTGGAAAAGCGCACCGCCGCCGTCACTGCCTTCCTGGCCGGCCGGGAGACGTCGGGCGACGTCGCCAGCCAGTATTCGGAACTGGCCCTGGCCGACGACGCCATCGGGCGCCGCGCACGCTATGCCGACCTTACCGTGATCGGGCCGGAACTGCTGGCCAGCGGCGTCCTCGGCGCCAAGATCGTGGAGGGAGGGCTTTTCTGGTCGGCGAGGCCGCTGCTGCTGGTGCCGCAGGGCCATGTCCCGACGCTGGAGCCGAAGCGCGTCACCGTGGCGTGGGACGCCTCCATGGAAGCCGCCGGCGCGGTGGGGGCGGCGATCGATGTGCTGCGCGGCGCCGAACAGGTCCGGATCGCGCTGGTCGATCCGGAGGAGGGGGAGGATGCCCACGGTGCGGAGCCGGGAGCCGACCTCGCCGCCTACCTGGCTCGCCATGGCGTCAAGGTTTCGGTGGACCGGCTTGCCGGAGGCGGCCGTCCGCCGGCCGAGATGTTGCGCCGGCATGCCGGCGATACCGCGGCGCAACTGCTCGTCATGGGCGCCTACGGCCATTCGCGGCTGCGCGAGCGCATCTTCGGCGGGGTGACGCGCTCGATGATCGCGGAGCCGCCGCTGCCGGTGCTGATGGCGCGATAGGGCAGCGGCGTTCATGCCCGTCCGAGGGGCGGACGGGCCGCCCCTATTCCTTGGCCTCGCGGCCCGTGAGTTCCGCCACCGCGATGCGGAAGAAGACATGCGGGGAATGGTTCGACATCGGCGGCATGGCGGGCTTGAGCGCGCCCGGCTCCCACCAGTCGGAATGCGCCGCCAGCAGCGTCCAGGCGTGATCGCGCTCGCGCTTGAAGCCGATGCGGTCGGGCAGTTCCTCATAGCGGCCTTCGGCTATCACGCTCTGCCATCCCCGGCCTTCGCCCTTCGCGTCCACCAGCACGCAGACGAGGGGGTTCGCCCGCATGAAATCGATCTTCTTGCCGGGCATGGAGAAGGCGTAGAGGTGGTTTTCGTTATAGGCGTAGTAGATCGGCACGACATAGGGCTGGCCGTCCTTCGCGCAGGCCAGCCGTCCGACGCGGTGCGAGGACAGAAGCTTCGTGCATTCCAGTGTCGACAGGGTGCGAATCCACATCGTTGCGATCTCCTCGTAAGGGCCGTGGCCCGTCAGCCTTTCCGCGCAGGCCCGCTCGCCGCCTTGCGCTCGCTTTCCAATGCCCGGAGCGCGCCGGTGACCTCCTCGTCGGTCAGCTGCGGAAAGCTCAGATAGTAGTAGCCGAGCGCGCGGAAACGGAAAGGGCGTTCGAGGCAGATGACGCGGTCGGCCTCCTGCGCCAGCTCCGCGGCCGTCTCCGGCGGGGCGACAGGAAGGGCGACGATCACCTCGCGGGGCGCGCGCCGCTTCAGCGCGCGCAAGGCCACCTTCATCGTCGTGCCCGTCGCGGCGCCGTCGTCCACGAGGATAGCGGTGCGGCCCGTGACCGACAGGGGATGGCGGTTGCCGCGATAGGCATGCCGCCGGCGTTCCAGCTCCGGGCGCTCCTGCGCGACGAGCGCGGCGACGGCGGCCTCGTCCAGCCGGTAGGCTTCGACGATCTCGCGGTTGAGCACCACGTCCGGCGGGTTGCCGTCCACGATCGCTGCGATGGCGAGTTCCGGATTGCCCGGCGCGCCCACCTTGCGCACGATCACCAGGTCCAGCGGCGCCGCCAGCTTCCGGGCGATCTCGGCGGCCACCGGCACGCCGCCGCGCGGCAGCGCCAGCACGACCGGATCGGGCAGGGAAAGGCGGGCGAGCTCTTCCGCTAGCCTCTGTCCAGCTTCCTGCCGGTTGCGGAACATGGTCAACGCTCCAGTTGCGACATGGCGTGGCGATCCGGGATCGTGTTGCGATCAGTTTCCATCCAAAGCTATCGAATCAAATAAAGCCCGTCCCGGCAGCGGCAACATTGACCCCGATCAAAGGCATGCCCCTTCGGCCGGAACAAAGGCTCCGCCGCCGCGTTTGCCGTCTTCCGACGGGGTTTGTCCGATGGGGGTGCCATGGCGCCGCGCAGCTTCTGGAAGGGCTATCTGAAACTGTCGCTGGTCACCTGCCAGGTGGCGATGGTGCCGGCGACCTCCGACCGCGACAAGCTGCGCTTCCACACGCTCAACCGCGCCACCGGCAACCGCGTCGAGAGCCGCTATGTCGATGCCGTGACCGGCAAGCCGGTGCGCGAGGAGGACGAGGTCAAGGGCTATCCGCTCGGCGAGGACCGCTTCGTGCTGCTGGAGGACGACGAGCTTGAGGCGGTGGCGCTGGAGAGCACGCGCACCATCGACATCGAGATGTTCGTGCCGCGCGATTCCATCGGCTGGATCTGGCTCGACAAGCCGCATTACCTGTCGCCCGACGACAAGGTGGCCGAGGAGGCGTTCTCGGTGATCCGCGACGCCATGGCCGCCACCGGAACGGTCGGCATCGCGCGGCTGGTGCTCTACCGGCGCGAGCGCGCGGTGATGCTGGAGCCGCGCGGCAAGGGCATCGTGGTGTGGACCCTGCACTATGGCGACGAGGTGCGCGATGCGGAAGGCTATTTTGCCGGCATCGACGGCCACAAGCCCTCGCGCGAGGAGATCGCGCTGATCGGCAGGCTGATCGAGGAACGCACCGAGGACTGGCGGCCGGACATGGTCGGCGATCCGGTGCAGAAGAAGCTCAAGGCCATCATCGCCGCGAAGAAAAGGAAGGCTCCGCCGCCCAAGCGCAAGCGGCAGGAGGCGCCGCAGGCCACGGCGGGCAACGTGGTCTCGATCATGGATGCGTTGCGCAGAAGCGTCGAAGCCGAGAAGCGCGGCAAGCGTTCGTAGACAATTATCTGTTTTTGCTTCGTTTTCCAGATTTCTGCTGTTCCGGCAGCGGTTCTGCGCGTCTGCGAAAATCCGCCCAGGGGTCGGCGGCGAGGTTGTCGAGCCGCGCCATGGCGTTGGCGACGGTGAAATGGGAGGAGGTGAGGGCGGGCGAAAGCTCCTCCCAGGCCAGCGGCATGGCCACGGTGGCGCCGGCCCGCGCGCGGGTCGAATAGGGCACGATGGCGGTGCCGCCGCGCGTGTTGCGCAGGTAGTCCACGAAGATGCGGCCCTTGCGCTCGGCCTTCGCCGCCTTGGCGATGAAGCGGCCGGGGCTGTCGGCGACCATCGCGTCGGCGATGCCTTTCGAGAACGCCTTGGCCGCGTCCCAGCCGGCAACCGGCTTCAGCGGCGCGACCACATGCAGCCCCTTGCCGCCGGTGGTCTTGACGAAGGGGGCAAGGCCCGCCGCCTCCAGCCGCTCGCGCGTCTCGCGGGCGGCCGAAAGCGTGTCCTCCCACGCTACATCCTCGCCGGGATCGAGGTCGATGACGATCTGGTCCGGCCTTTCCAGGTCGTCGAGCGCCGATTGCCAGGCGTGGATTTCGAGCGCGCCGCCCTGCACCAGCCCGATCAGGCCGGCGAGCCCGTCGATGGCCGGCAGTGGCTCGCCGGCCTCGTCCTGCGGGTCGCGGAAGGTGAGGACCTCGGGGCTGAGCCCCTTCCAGGCATGCCGCTGGAAGAAGCACTGGGCCGCCGTGCCGCCGGGGCAGCGCAGCAGCACCAGCGGGCGCGACACGACGAGCGGCGCCATGAAGCGCCAGACCTGCGCGTAATAGCTGGCCAGGCCCTGTTTGGTCACGCCCGCATCCGGCCAGTAGACGCGGTCGGGGTGGGTGAGCCTGACGGCGGGCAGGGGCCTCGGGGCAGGTCTTGCCGGGTTGCCGGCCGGCGCCTCGCGCACCACGTCCTGCGCCGGCTTGTCCTCGCGCAGGCCGCGGAAGGCGGCGTGCCGCATCAGCCCGTCGGCTGTCCAGTCGCGGAATTCGACCTCGGCCACCAGACGCGGCTCTACGAAGCGCACCTGCCGGCGCTGGGCGGCGTCGAGCCTGCCGGCAAAGGGCGAGTCCGGCCGCTCGATCGCGTGCAGCTTCCCGTAGAGGTCCTGCGCGACGGCGCGGCTGAAGCCCGTGCCGACGCGTCCGGCATGGACCAGCTTGCCGTCCCTGAAATGGCCGAGCACGAGCGAGCCGATCGCCGTGTCGGAGGTGGAGGAGGGCACATAGCCGCCTATCACCATCTCCTGCCGGTCGCCGCATTTGGACTTGATCCAGTCGCCGCCCCGGCCGGAAACGTATTTCGAGCCGGCCCGCTTCGACACCACGCCCTCGAGGCTGAGACGGCAGGCATGGCGCAGCACCATGTCGCCGTTCTCGTCGAAATGCTCGCTGAAGCGCAGCACGCCGTTCGGGCTGTCCGCGCTTTCCAGCAGCCGCTGCAGCGCGGCCTTGCGGTCGAGCAGGGTGGCGCCGCGCAGGTCCATGCCGTCGAGATAGATGAGGTCGAAGAGATAGAAGACGAAACGGTCGGTTCGTCCCTCGCTGAGATCCGCCTGCAAGGCCGAGAAATCCGAGGCGCCGGCCGGGCCCTCCACCACAAGCTCGCCGTCCAGGATCGCCTGCCGGGCCGGCAACGCGGCAAGGGCGGCGGGGATCGCCTTGCCGAACCTGGCCGTCCAGTCGAGGCCGCCGCGCGTCAGAAGCCGGGCCTTGCCGTCGGCGACATGCGCCTGCAGGCGATAGCCGTCGAACTTGATTTCGTGCACCCAGCCCCTGGCGGCCGGCGGCTGCGCCTTGAGCGTCGCCAGCATGGGGGCGACGAAGTCGGGCATGGCGGCGCGCTTCGCCCCCTTGACAGCGGCAGCGGCCGGCGGGTCAGCGCGTTCCGGCTGCTTCGCGATCCGGCCCGCCTTCGACGACCAGCCCGGCGCCTCGCCGGCCACGTCCGCGACCTGCCTGCCGGTCTTCACCGATTCCGGCCGTTCCTCCAGTATGTCGGGCTCGCCGGGCGAGCGCGCCGCATCGTCATCGGCCTTTATCAGCAGCCAGTTCTCCCGCTTCTCGCGCGGCCTTTGCGCCATGCGGATGAGATGCCAGCGCCCGGCAAGCTTCTGGCCGGACAGTTCGAACTCCAGATGGCCCTTGGCCAAGCCCTTCTGCGGGTCGCCTATCGGCTTCCACTGCCCGCGGTCCCAAAGGATCACGGTGCCGCCGCCATATTCGCCCTTGGGGATGGTTCCCTCGAAATCGCCATAGTCGAGCGGGTGGTCCTCGACATGCACGGCGAGGCGCTTCTCGCCCGGCACGAGGCTCGGCCCGCGCGTGACCGCCCAGCTCTTCAGAACGCCGTCCAGTTCCAGCCGGAAATCGTAGTGCAGGCGGCGCGCGTCGTGCTTCTGCACCACGAAGGCGAGGCCGGCGCGGCGCTTTCGCGCGCGCCCCTGCGGTTCCGGCGTCCTGGAGAAGTCGCGCTTGCGCAGATAGGTGTCGAGGCTCATCGGTCAGCTCGCCTTGCGCCCGGGGGCAGTCGTCTTTGTCGGGCTTTTGGCCGCTGCCGCGCTCTGGCGCAGGGCGTCCATCAGGTCGACGACGACGTCCTCGCGCGGCCGCTTCGGCGGCTCGATCCTGCGGCCTTCCGCCTTGGCCTTCACCAGTTCGGCGAGCGCGGCGTCGTAGCGGTCGTCGAAGCGGGCCGGATCGAAGCTGCCGGCCTTGGTTTCGATGATGTGCCTGGCCAGGTCGAGCATCTCGCCCTTGATGCGCATGGCCGGAATGTCGGCGAAGGCGGCGTCGGCGGCGCGCACCTCGTAGTCGAAATGCAGCGTGTTCGCCGTCAGCCCGCGTCCCTGCGGGCGTATCAGCAGCGTGCGAACCCGCCTGAACAGCACCGAACGCGCCAGCGCGGCGACCTTGCGGTCGCGCAGGCCGTCGCGGATCACCGCGAAAGCCTCTTCGGCGACCTCGTCCGCGGGGGCGAGAAAATAGGGCTTGTCGAAATAGACGGTGTCGACCTCGGCGCAGGGGATGAACGCTTCCACCTTCAGCGTCTTGTCGCTTTCCGGCACCACCGCGGCGATCTCGTCGGGCTCCAGCACCACGTACCGGCCTTTCGTCGTCTCGTAGCCCTTCACCTGATCCTCGCGCTCCACGACCTTGCCGGTCTGCTCGTCCGCATATTCGCGCCGCACCCGGTTTCCCGTCTTGCGGTTGACGACGTGGAAGGAAATGCGCTCGGAAACCGAGACGGCCGAATAGAGCGCGACCGCGCAGGAGAGCTGCCCGATCGTCAGGAATCCTTTCCAGAGCGCGCGTGTTTCCATTCCGGGCAAGGCTCCGTGCGTGGTCGTTGCCCCGTCAATGCGGCTGCGGCGGCATGGTTCCGATCCGATGCACGGCCGGAGCCGGATCAGTCCTCCTGCGCCACCGTCAGCCGCGTGCCGGCGCCGGCCAGTGCGGCGGCCATCTCCGGCGGCGGCGGCCGGTCGGTGGCCAGTTCCTGAACGCCGC
>DAOKZN010000056.1:0-10100 GCA_035325625.1 Mesorhizobium sp.
GCGGTCGCCGACGTCATCAAGATCGCGCCGGAATCGGGCTATGACTGCATATTGCGGATGGGGCGCGCAGGTGGCGTGCGCACGCTTTTTACCAGTTGACTATACCGCACTATGCATTTAGCGTCCTTCTTGTTCCGGCGGTTGTTTTCCATCTGCGAGCCGTCTGATGGGAACTCCATCTATGCAGAAGCCAGAAGTGCGACCACGTTAGGGGGCAAATTCCAAGATACGAAATATGCCGCCAAAACAATGTATTGATCATGACGGGAGGAAATGATCCATGAAATGGATGGGAATTCTATTGGCCGCGTCCGTGTCGGTCACCGCGACGTCCAGCTGGGCGGATGCATGTCTAGATAACATTAAACAAAAGGGGGTTCTTCTCGCCGGAAACGGCCTTATGGGCACCAAGCCTTTCGTGTGGAAGAACGAGGACGGGACCTATGGCGGCTTCGAGTGGGAGATTTTCCAGGAGCTCGGCAAGCGCATCGGCGTTGCCAAGGTCGACTATGAGATTACCGAGTGGAGCACGCTGATCCCCGGGCTGAAGGCGGACCGCTGGGACATCATCCTGTCGTCCATGTCCGCCACCCAGGAGCGGGTGCAGAACGCCGGGATCGAGTTCAGCACGCCCTACTTCCTTCTCATCGACCATGTCATCGTCAAGGGCGACTCGCCGATCCAGTCGGTGGCGGACCTCAAGGGCAAGGTGCTGGGATCGACGCTCGGCACCAACGACTCCCTCAACGCCCACCGCATGGTGGACAATGGCGAGGCCGGCAGCGTGCT
The DNA here is from genome assembly GCA_035325625.1 of Mesorhizobium sp. Taxonomy (GTDB): domain Bacteria; phylum Pseudomonadota; class Alphaproteobacteria; order Rhizobiales; family Rhizobiaceae; genus Mesorhizobium. Next base: position 790 of record DAOKZN010000056.1, read on the forward strand.
CGACTTCAACACGTTCGGCGAGCCCTTCGTCGCGCTTGAGAACGGACAGGTCGACGCGGTCATCCTGGACCAGGGCACCCTTGCCGGCCAGCGCGAGAAGCTGGACGATTTGCGGATCGTGGGCGACCCGATCTATTACAAGCCCAAGCCCGAATGGGCCGACGCCGAGGCCAAGAGCCCCTATGTGTTCGGCGCCATCGCGGTCGGCGTCAGGCGCGAGTGCCCCGACCTGCTTGCCGCGGTCAACAAGGGCTTGGGATCGATGGATGCCGACGGCACACGCAAGGCGATCCTCGAGAAATACGGCATGTGGGCCGACTACGTCGCCAAGCTGACGAAGTAGGGCGGCGGCCCCCTCGGGCAGCCAAGGATTGGAGCGTGGCATGAGCGAAGATCGCCCGGTTCCCGGGGCGGAGCCGCCGGAAGGGTCGTTCCCTTTCAGGGCTCCGCGACGCGGAGACGGGCGGTTTTCGCCATATCGCTTGGCGACGCCGCGAATCCGGGCCCTGAGGTCGCCGGGTTTTCCTCTCCGTTGTCGCACCGAGGCGGGCGGCCCGCCCGCTCATGGGCCAGACTGGACCAGGTCCGGCCTGCGCCCGTTTCCGAACTGACCCTGGGAGAGACGTTCCAGAATGTATGAATTTTTCTTTGTGCTGATCCCGGAATATTTCCCCTACCTTCTCCAGGGTGCGGCGATAACGCTCGAATTGTCGCTGATCAGCATGACCCTGGGCATCTTCCTCGGGCTCGTCGTCGCCCTGGGCAGGCTTTCGGGGAAATGGTGGCTCGAATTTCCCCTGCGGGCCTATGTCGAGGTATGGCGGGACGTGCCGCTGATCGTCCAGTTGCTGGTCATCTACTTCACCCTGCCGCAGATCGGCATCGTGCTGCCCGGCTTCTGGGCGGGCGTGCTGGGCCTCAGCCTGAACATGGGCGCCTATCTGTCGGAGGTCTTCCGGGCGGCGATCCAGTCGATAGACGTCGGCCAGCGCGAGGCGGGCCTGTCGATCGGCATGTCGCGGCCGATGATCTACAGCCGCGTCATCCTTCCGCAGGCGCTGCGGATCGCGATCCCCACGGTCGGCGGCTATTTCATCTCGCTCCTCAAGGACTCCTCGCTGGTGTCCTTCATCGCCGTGAACGAGCTGCTCCGGCACGGGTCGATCCTCATCAACAACACGTTCCGCAGCATGGAGATCTATCTGATGGTCGCCATGATCTATTTCGCGATGAGCTTCGTGGCTTCGCGCGGCGTGATCTGGATCGAGCGCGCCCTCACGCCCAAGCATCAGCGCGCAGGCAACCTGGCCAAGGCAAACGCATGACACCCGAACCCATTCTTCAGATCAGCGGGCTGAGCAAGTCATACGGGGCGCTGAACGTCCTGCGCGGCATCGACCTCACGGTACGCCAGGGAGACGTGACCTTCCTGATCGGCCCCAGCGGCGGCGGCAAGTCCACGCTGCTGCGCTGCATCAACTTCCTGGCCCGCCCGAACAGCGGCGAGATCCGCTTCGACGGCCAGCAGCTCTGCCATCAGGCGGCAGGCAAATTCCAGGTCGCGCCCGAGAAGGTGCTGCGCAAGGCCCGCACCGAAATGCCGATGGTGTTCCAGCATTTCAATCTGTTTTCGCACCGGACCGCGCTGGAGAACGTCATCGAGGGGCCGGTCCACGTCCAGCGCCGTCCCGCCAGGGAGGTGATCGAGGAGGCGATGGAGACGTTGGCCATGGTCGGCCTTGCCGAGAAGCGCGACCACTATCCGGACCAGCTTTCCGGCGGCCAGAAGCAGCGCGTGGCCATAGCGCGCGCGCTGGCCATGAAGCCGAAGCTCATCCTGTTCGACGAGCCCACCTCGGCGCTGGACCCGGAGCTGGTTTCGGGCGTGCTGGACACCATACGCTCGCTGGCCGAACGGGGCATGACCCTGATCGTCGTCAGCCACGAGATGAATTTCGCCCGGAAACTGGCCAACACCATACATTTCGTGTGCGAGGGTATCGTCATGGAATCGGGCGCGCCGGAGGAGATCTTCGGCAGGCCGAAGTCGGAGCGGCTGACCAACTTCATCCGCACCGTCAGCAGCCACTGACGGTGCGCAAGGGACGGGCGCGTTCGCGCCTGCCTTTGAACTGCATCGGGCGTCAGCGGGCAGCGGCGGCGGGGATCAGCACCTCGGGGCCGGCGGCACGCAACTCGTCGATCGAGCGCAGGCCCATAAGCGCCAGCGTGGCGTCCATCTCGGCCCGCAGTGACGAAAGCACCGCCGCGACGCCGGCTTCCCTGCCCGCCACCGCGCCATAGACATAGGCCCGGCCCAGCAGGCATGCGGATGCGCCCAGCGCCAGCGCCTTGACGACATCGCCGCCGCGGCGGATGCCGCCGTCGAACAGGATCTCGATCCGGCCGGCAAGGGCCGCTGCGATCCCGGCCAGCGCGGCGATGCTGGAGGAGACGCCGTCGAGCTGGCGCCCGCCATGGTTCGAGACGACGATCCCGTCCACGCCCAGATCGGCGCAGCGCAGGGCGTCCCTGCAGGTCAGCACGCCCTTGACGATCAGGCGGCCGTTCCAGCGGGAACGCAGCCAGGCAAGGCCGCGCTCGTCGAAGGACGGGTCGATCTGGCCGGCCAGGAAGGCGGCCTGCGCGAGATAGCCGCGCCCGGCCTCCGGCCACTCCCGCGCAAGTGCCATCCCGACGGGATGGACCCGAAGCATATCGGCCAGCCAGAGCGGATGGCCGAGGAAATCCGCAATCATGCGCGGACCGGGGCGAGACAGCACCCGGAGCCCGTTGCGGATGTCGCGCTCCCGGATGCCCGAGACGCTGGTGTCCACCGTGACGAACAGGGTGCGGGTCCCACAGGTCGCGATCCGCTCGAGGATGGACTCCGTGCGGTCGCGGTCCTTCAGGACGTAGAGTTGGAAAGCGGCGCCGGGGCCGGCGAGCGGCAGCAGCGTCTCGGGGGCGGTTATCGCGAAGGAGGACATGCAGGCGGGGATGCCGGCGGCGTGCGCTGCACGGAAGGAGGCGGTCTCGGCGCCGGCGCGGAACAGGCCGAGCGATCCCACCGGGCCGAGCATCAGCGGCAGGGCATGCCGCTCGCCGAGAAAATCCGCTTCGAGCTGGCGCGCCGACACGTCCCGCAGAACCTGCGGGCGCAGCTGGAAGCGCTCGAAATCGGCCGTGTTCGCGGCCAGCGTGGTTTCGGCGGAGGCGCCGCCGTCGATATAGTCGAAGAAGATGCGCGGCAGGCGCCGCCGCGCGGCGCGGCGGAAATCCTCGGTGCTCACCATCCGCGAAAGGCGCGCCCGCGATGCCACTAGCGCGGCTCGCCGGTTCGCTCGGGCAGGATCTTTCCGGGGTTCATGATGCCTTTGGGATCGAGCGCTGTCTTGATGGCGGCCATGATGTCCAGGGCGCTTCCCATCTCGCGTTCGAGATAAGGCCGCTTGCCCTGCCCGATGCCGTGCTCGCCGGTGCAGGTGCCTTCCATCGACACGGCAAGATCGTTCAGCCATCCGATATAGGTCTTGGCGGCGGCGAGCTCTTGCGGAGCCTGCGGATCGACGAGGATGAGATTGTGGAAGTTGCCGTCGCCGACATGGCCGGCAATGGGCGCGGTCAAGCCGAGCTCTTCGGCGCGCGCCGTCGCCGCCGCGATGCATTCGGCCAGGCGCGAGATCGGCACGCAGACATCCGTGCTGATGCCCTTGGCTCCCGGCCGCAAGCCGAGAACGGCCCAGAACACGTCGTGCCGGGCCTTCCAGAGCCGCGCCCGCTCCTCGGGATCGACGGTCCAGGCAAGCGCGGTCGCGCCATAGTCGCGCGCGATCTCGCCGAAAGTCCGGGATTGCTCCGCCACCGTGCCGGGGCTGCCGTGGAACTCCGCCAGCAGCAGCGGCGCTTCGGGCAGGCCCTGCGCCGAGTGGCGGTTCACGGCCTTGACCGTCATGGCGTCCAGAAGCTCGATGCGCGCGAAGGGCAGGCCGAACTGCAGCGCGCCGATCACGGCGCTGCTTGCGGCTTCGACCGACGGAAAGCTGCAGCGCGCCGCCGAAACCGCTTCCGGAATGCCGCGCAGGCGCAGCGTCAGTTCGGTGATGATGCCCAGCGTGCCTTCGGAACCGACCAGAAGCCGGGTCAGGTCATAGCCGGCCGCGCTCTTGCGCGCCCTGTGCCCCGTGCGGATCACCCGCCCGTCGGGTATGACCGCTTCGAGCGACAGCACCACGTCCTTCATCGTGCCGTAGAGCACCGCCGTGGTGCCGGATGCGCGGGTGGCGGCCATGCCGCCGAGCGTCGCGTCGGCGCCGGGATCGAGCGGGAAGAACAGGCCGGTGTCGCGCAGATATTCGTTCAGGCGGCTGCGGGTCACGCCCGGCTGGACCACGCAATCCATGTCCTCGGCGTTCACCGAAAGGATGCGATCCATGCGCGTCAGGTCGATGGAGATGCCGCCGCGGGGCGCATTGAGCTGGCCTTCCAGCGAACTGCCGGCCCCGAACGGGATGACCGGCACACCGGCGCCGCAACAGAGCGCGACGATGTCGGAGACTTCCGCCGTGCTCTGAGCGAAGATCACGGCGTCCGGCGGCTGGTTCTCGATCCAGGTGGTGGTCGCGCCGTGCTGGGCGCGGATGGCGGCCCCGGTCTGGAAACGATCCGCGAAGCGGGCACGCAGCGTCTCTGCCAGCGCCGGGGGAAGCGCGTTTCCTGCCGGCATCGCGCTCATCCCGCCGCATCCCGGGCCGCCTGCAGGACCGCGCCGGAATGGACCAGGCCGGCCGCCGCCTGCAGGCGCGGATAGAGCACCTTGTCGCGCTCGTAGTGGTCGATCGGCCGGCCATCGGTCGCTGCGCTTGCGCGCAGCATTTCCAGCACCGCGCGGCTCGCCGGGGAGAGGGCATCCTTGCCTTCGCCGCGCCCGGCCAGCCGCAGCTCCAGCGCCTGCGCGGCCATCAGCACCTCGATGCCGACGACATTCTCGATGTTCTTCACGATCTGCCGGGCATGGCGTCCGGCATTGTTGGCCATGGAGACATGGTCTTCCTGGTTCGAGCAGGTCGGGATCGAATCCACGCTGTCGGGGTGCGCCAGCGTCTTGCAGTCGGACACCAGCGCGGCGGCGAGATATTGCGGCAGCATGTAGCCGCAATCCATGCCGACATGCTCGCTGGCCACCAGCATGTCGGGCAGGCCGCGGTTGAGCGTGCCGTCGTTCAGCCGGAACAGGCGCCGCTCGGCGATGTTGCCGATCTCGGTCACCACGATCGAGAGGAAGTCGGCGGCGAAGGCCACATATTCGGCGTGGAAATTGCCGCCCGACAGGGCCTTGAGGCTGCGACCCGGCAGGCGGTCCGCGAAGATCAGCGGGTTGTCGGTCGCCGCGTTCATTTCCGTCTCGACGATGCCGCGCACGAACTTCAGCGTGTCGCGCACCGGGCCCAGCACCTGCGGCACGCAGCGCAGCGAATAGGCGTCCTGCGGCGGCTGGCGTTCGGGGTCGCGGCCGATGCCGCCGTCGATCAGCCTGCTGCCGGCCAGGAGGCGGCGGATGTTGGCGGCGCATTCGATCTGGCCGGCATGCCCGCGCGCCTCGTGCAGTTCCGGGATGAAGGCGTCGCCGAACCCCATCAGCGCCTCGATGGACATGGCGGCCGCCACCTCGGCAGTGGCCAGCAGGGTCTGCGCGTCGGCCAGCGCCAGCGCGGTCTGCGCGGTGGAGAACGACGTGCCGTTGAGCAGCGCCAGCCCTTCCTTCGGCCCCAGCACGAGGCGCTCGATCCCGGCGGCCTTCATCGCCGCGAGGCCGGACATCAGCTTGCCCTCGTACCAGGCCTCGCCGCTGTCGATCTCGGCTTCGCCCGCCTCGTCGCGCGACATGACCAGCGCCATGTGCGCGAGCGGGATGAGGTCGCCGCTGGCGCCCAGCGAGCCATATTCCGGCACGGCCGGGATCACTCCCCGCTCCAGCATGGCGAGAATCGTCTCGACCACCTCGCCGCGCGCGGCCGAATAGCCGCGCGTCAGGCTGGCGGCGCGGATCAGCATCGCGGCACGCACGACCTCATGGTCGAGATGACGGCCGACGCCGGCGGCGTTCGAGACGACGAGCCGGCGCGACAGGTCGCGCGCCTGGGCGGAGGTCTTGAACGCCTGCCGGCCGGACAGCGAGCCGAAGCCGGTGTTGATGGAATAGATGGCCTGGGTCGGCTCGCCCCGGTCCATCTGCGCCGACAGGCCGGCCACCCAGTCCTCGCTGACCTTCATGGCCGCGCGGGCGGCGTCGGTCAGCAGCACGGCACGGCCATGCCGGGTCACGTCGATGAGGTCGTCAAGCGTTATCGGGGCCTGTCCCAGATGCAGCGGCTTCGTCATTTTCCTTGCCTTTCCTCCAGCGGCAGGGCCTCCCCGTGATGGGGGCCTACGGCCTGCCTACGCTCGATTTCCACTCAGTGGCTGCGGCGAGCACTGCCTCGGTATCGGCCGCCGTCCCGGTGGTGATGCGCACGCCTTCGCCGGGAAAGCAGCGCGCCGCTATTCCCGCCTGGCGCAGGTGCTGGGTCAGGGCCGCCGCCGCGTCGCCGACCGCCAGCCATACGAAATTCGCCTGCGAGCGCGTCACCGGCAGCCCGACGGCCGCCAGCCCTTCGATCATGCGGCGGCGCTGCCCCACGCTGCATGCCACCCGCGCCGCGACCACGTCTTCTTCGCCGAGTGCGGCGAGTGCCGCCGCAAGCGCCGGGCCGGGCAGGGGGAAGGGCGGTGCGATCGCATTGACCGCGGCGACGATATGCGGATCGGCGAGGCAATATCCGACGCGCATGCCGGCAAGCCCCCATGCCTTGGAGAAGGTGCGCAGCACGACGAGGTTCGGATGCCGGGCGAGCCGCCGCGCGGGAGACGCCGCGACCGTGGCCGCGTCGCCGGCATAGTCGGCATAGGCCTCGTCGAGGATGACGAGCGCGTCCGGCGGCAGGGCCTGCAGCAGGTCGTCCAGCTCGGACGGCGAAAGCGCGGTGCCGGTGGGGTTGTTGGGATTGCACAGAAGCACGACGCGCGCGCCGGCGCCGCTCGCTCTCGACGTCGCCCCGGCGTCCAGCCGGTGCCCGGCATCGAGCGGCACCTCGATCAGGCGCGCGCCCGCACCGCCGACGATGATCGGATAGGCTTCATACGAGCGCCACGGCGTCACCACCGCGTCTCCCGGGTCGCAATAGGCGCGGATCAGCTGGTCGAGCATGACGACGGAGCCCGCGGAGACGGCGACCGATTCCACCGGCACGCCATGCCGCTTCGCCAGGGCGCCGGCCAGCGTCTCGCCGCGCAGGTCGGGATAGCGGTTCGCAGCCGCGACCGCGGCGGCCACGGCTGCCTGCACCGCAGCCGTGGGCGCGTCAGGCGCTTCGTTCGATCCGAGCCGGTGCGCGAAGGGCGTGGACTGGCCGGCGCGGCCGCGCCCGTATCCTGGCAGATGGGCGAGACGGCGGCTCGGCTGTGGTCCGCGAAACGTCCGCTCGTCCACCGGAAGCTCCTGTCCCGACATGCCGGTACCTATGTCGCTCAAAGTTGTATATGCAATATAACATGTTCCATAAACGCCGCCGCTGTCAAGGCGGGCGGCGCTGTTTCGGCGAACAGGCGGCAAGACCGGATTCGGAAATGGGACGATGCCGCCGCCGGCATGCCGCCGCGACGCATCCGGGCGATGCGGTTCGAGCCCGTTTTTTCCGTGCCGCTACCCGGAAAGCGGTTCCCGCTTTCCGGCGGCTTGCGTCAGCGCGCGACGGTCATGCGCCCGGCGAGGCTGAACCTCGGCCCCGGATGCAGGAGCCGCGCGCTGGTCGCGATGATGCCGCGAGACCATGTGCGGCGACGCAGCAGAAGCAGGGGGTCGCCCTGCTGCATCTCCAGGAGCTTACGGCTGACGTCGTCGGCCGGCACCGCCTGGATGATGTGCTCCACCTCTTCCAGCGGGCCGGTGGCCATGAGATGGGCATGAGGCGTGATCTTGGTGAAGTCCTGTTCCATATAGTCCGGAGAGAACTGCGGATTCACGTATCTATCCTCGATCTGTAGCGGTCTTCCGTTCTCGCGATGAACAAGAATGGAGTGGAATACGATCGATCCGGGGATGACATTCATCTCCGTTGCAACGGAGAGGTCGCTGTTTACCTCCTCGAGCTTGATGACGTCTGTCGTGTGGAGATTGCCGCGCGCCTCTATCTCGGAATGTATATTGCGCAATTCGAGGAAGGTGGACTGGCTGCGGCGTGCGGCCACGAATGTGCCGGCGCCCTGGCGCCGCACCAGCAGGCCCTCCGCGGACAGATCCCGCAATGCAATGTGGATCGTCATGCGCGAGGCGCCGAACTGTTCCGCCAGCCGCGATTCGGAGGGAATCCGGTAGCCTTCCGGCCATTCGCCGGAATTGACCTTGGCCAGAACATGGTTGCGCACCTGCTGGCCCAGCGAAACGCCGATGCCGTTGTTGTCGAGGACAGCCTCCTTCAAGGCGCCCTCCGTTTTCCTGTTCATGTCGCTGCCTGCCCGTCCGTCTGCGTCCGATGTGTCCTACACGTTAATGCAAGTTGCCGTCCGCAGCCAGATCAAAACTTCCGACCCGTTCACAACCGCTCTTGACAAAGCCCTCCCCTAGATATGTATGTATTTGTCTATACGTCTCTAGGGGGCTGACGATCGTGTCCCCCCAGCTTCACCGAGGAGGATACGATGAGCAAGCCTGAGATACTCTATTCCGTCCGCGCCATGGGCGGGAACAACCTGCGCTGCAAGGGCTGGAAGCAGGAAGGAATCCTGCGCATGCTCGAGAACAATATGGAGAACGCCGAGCATCCCGAAGAGCTGGTCATCTACGGCGGCATCGGCAAATGCGCCCGCAACTGGGAAAGCTACCACGCCATCGTCAAGTCGCTGGAAGAGCTGGAGAACGACGAGACGCTCGTCGTCCAGTCCGGCATGCCGGTGGCCATCTTCAGGACCAATCCGCTGGCGCCGCGCGTGGTGATGGCGACCACCAACATCATGAAGGCCACCTGGCCGATCTTCTACGACCTGCAGGACAAGAACCTGACGATCTTCGCCCAGTACACCGCGGCCCCGTGGGAATATATCGGCACCCAGGGCGTGATCCAGGGCACCTTCCAGACCCTCGTCGCCATCCGCGACCAGAAGTTCGGCGGCGACCTGCGCGGACGCATCCTGCTGACCGCCGGCATGGGCGGCATGGGCGGCAACCAGCCGCGCGCCATGACCATGCTGGGCGGCGTGTGCATCTGCGCCGACGT
>DAOKZN010000057.1:0-9969 GCA_035325625.1 Mesorhizobium sp.
TCCGGCGGCTTCCTGTTCAACGAGGAAAGCCCGCTGGAAGAAACGCGGCCGGCGGAATAGAAAGGCAGCGGAGCGGGCAGGAAACAGGCATGTCGCTGCGTTCTCCTTCAGGCTTTTCCGGAGCCTCCGCGCCGGAGGTGTTCCTCGACGCGCTCGGCCACGAGATCCTGGCCGAGAAGGCTTCGGCGCTGGGCCGCGCGGGCGCGCGGGCCGAATCGGCGCTGGCGCGGCTCGCCGCGCATCAGGGCGCGGAGACCGAGCGGCGGACGCTGCTGGCCGAAACCGCCGATGCCGTCTACGTTTGGTTTATTCAGCGCGAATTGTGCGGCTTCCGCCGCCATGATTCGGTGATCCGCGAATTTGCCATCCCGCGCGAGGTGCTGGTGCGGCTCGGGGCGAAATAGAAGATACTTCTCCGGTCTCAGTCGGACAGGGCGGCGAGGTCGGCCGGCGGGATCAGGTCCGTCGGGCAGTCACCCGACAGGATGATGGCGCGTACGCGCAGGGCGGGTGCAGCCATGCCCAGATAGCGCTCGCCCCGGCGCAGATAGTGGCGCAGCAGCGGCTCAAATATCGGCTGCCTGCGGTGCAGGGCGGCGCCCGACGAATAGAGCACGCGCGCGCCTTCCGCCTTCCACTCCACCGCCGCCCGATGCCAGCCCTGCGGCGACACGTTGGCGATCGAGAGCCGGCAGCCGGCGCGCGTGCCCGTTATCCATTGGGGGTCGCTGCCGGGCGGCGGCAGGGTGGCCTCGAACCGGTTCCTGGCCAGCATGGCGAGGATGTCGTCGCTGCCGGGGTCCTGCGCGGCGAAACTCGTCGGCGTGCCGAGGGCGAGCTTCAGGCCCATGCTCGCCGCCAGCAGCAGGGCCAGCGCCAGGCTAAGGCCGAGCCTGCCCACCGATGCCGATCCCGTAGGAGAAGATCGCCAGCATGGCGGCGATGGTCGCCCAGGTGGCGATCGCGGCACCGGGCAGGCCGTGGATCTCGGCGTAGTGCTGGGGCATCACGCCGATCAGGGCGATGCGCAAGACGTTGATCGCCACCGTCACCGCGCCGGCGGCGGCTATTGCCGCGACGGCGCCTGCCGACCAGCGGCAGCCCTGTCCCTTCACGAACAGCACGCCGCAGAGGATGACGAGCGAGAGGTTGGTGAGGGAGGAGCAGGCCGGTTCGAGGAAGATGACGCCGGTTCCGTTGGCCAGATCTATGGTGTTGCCGTGGCTGCGGGTGCTGACCACCCATCCGATCAGCCTGGCGTCGAGCCCCAGAATGGTGTTGCTGGCCGAGGCGAAGAGGATGCGCGCCCATAGAACCGGGATGGTCAGCGCCAGAAAAACGCTCCCCGCGCGGCGGGCGAGCGCGTCCGAGCGGGGCGACAGGCGCAGATGCGCGCCGGTCGCCGCGATGCCGAGCCAGCCCATGAAAGGGGCCGGCGCGAGAAAGCAGGCCGAGGCGAACAGCCCGGCGATGCCGTCTACGGCGGCGAGGGGCCGCGGCCGCGAGCGCCACAGCAAGACGATGCCGACGACGGCCGCCGCCCAGACGACCGTGCTGACGCCCAGCGTGTCGAACAGCGCAAGGGCCATGCCGTTGCGCGCGATTTCAGTGCCGGCCTGCTCGCTGATGCCGTTCAGGAACCCGATGCCGACGAGGCCGCCGAACAGCAGCGCGGGAGTAGCCTGCATGGCGGCGCGCCGCTGCCGGAATTCTCCTGTTGCGGAAACCGGCCTCGCGTCCGGAAACGGCTCGCCGGCTTCGGCGGGCGCGACGGATGCGGGCCGCATCGATTCGCCTGCGCCGCGACGGGCCTATCGCCTTGTCCTGTTGCGGGCCCTGCGCCTGAGCCAGATATAGCCGCCGACCACGGCCGCCGCGGGCAGGCCGATGCCGAGGATCGGTCCCGGCGCCGAATGGGACGCCATGCCGTCGCCCGGCCCCGGCGGAAGCCACGAGGCGAGCGCGAAGGCCGGGCTGCTCGCAAATGCCGCGAAGATCGTCGCGACCGGCATTGTTTTCCACATCGACATTGCAACCTCCTTCCGGCTGGCGCGCTCGGACAGGCGTATGGATAGAGGAGTCAAGGTAGCATGGGGGGAGCCGCAGACCCCCGGGCCATAGGTGGTAGGGCGGTCGATATTCCGCCTTATCGGTCAGCCATGAAACGGAAGCATGGTTCGGCTTTCGAAGGCCTTGAACCTTGCCGGACGGCCGTTTTGGCGCAGGCCGGACAAAACGCCGCGACAATCTGCCCATATGTCCGGACCCGGCTGGACAAAAACAGGCTTCACGCATAAACCGAAGTCCGAAATGCCGGAGGAATTCGCTAGCCTGTCCGCCATGCGCTGCCGGGCCTATGCGATTGAGCGGGGACAACAGGCTCGGCCGACGGCACGGAAGAGGCGAAAGGACCAGGCACCCGTGAGCGCAACCGAAACCCACGATCCCAACCGCCGCGACTTTCTTTATATAGCCACCGGCATGGCCGGGGTGGTGGGCGCCGCCGCGGCCGCGTGGCCGTTCATCGACCAGATGCGCCCCGACGCCTCCACCCTGGCGCTGGCCTCCATCGAGGTCGACGTATCGGCGCTGGAGCCGGGCATGTCGCTGACCGCCAAGTGGCGCGGCAAGCCGGTGTTCATCCGCAACCGCACGCCGGAAGAGATCAAGTCCGCGCAGGACGTGAAGCTGGAGGACCTGAAGGACCCGCTCGCGCGCAATGCCAACCTGCCCTCCGACGCCAAGGCCACCGACATCGACCGCTCGGCCGGCCAGGGCAAGGAGAACTGGCTGGTGATGATCGGCGTCTGCACCCATCTGGGCTGCATTCCGCTCGGCCAGCAGGGTGAATATGGCGGCTGGTTCTGCCCCTGCCACGGGTCGGTCTACGATACTTCCGGCCGCATCCGCCACGGGCCGGCTCCGGAGAACATGGCCATACCGGCATTCGAGTTCATCTCCGACACCAAGATCCGCATCGGCTGAGGCAGGGGGATATTTTCATGAGCGAGGGACACTCCACCTATACGCCGAAGAGCGGGCTGGGACGCTGGGTCGACGCCCGCATGCCGCTGCCGCGGCTGGTCTACGACAGCTTCATCGCCTACCCGGTGCCGCGCAACCTCAACTATGCGTGGACGTTCGGCGGCATCCTTTCCATCATGCTGGTGGCGCAGATTCTCACCGGCGTCGTGCTGGCCATGCACTACGTGTCCGACACGGTGCTGGCCTTCAACTCGGTCGAGAAGATCGTGCGCGACGTGAACCAGGGCTGGCTGCTGCGCTACCTGCACGCCAACGGCGCCTCGTTCTTCTTCGTGGCCGTCTACATCCACATCTTCCGCGGCCTCTATTACGGTTCCTACAAGGCGCCGCGCGAGCTGCTGTGGATCCTGGGCTGCATCATCTACCTGCTGATGATGGCGACCGGCTTCATGGGCTACGTGCTGCCTTGGGGGCAGATGAGCTTCTGGGGCGCCACCGTCATCACCGGCTTCTTCAGCGCCATTCCACTGGTGGGCGACTGGATCCAGCAACTGCTGCTGGGCGGCTTCGCGGTCGACAATCCGACCCTCAACCGCTTCTTCGCGCTGCATTACCTGCTGCCGTTCATGATCGCCGGCGTCGTCGTGCTGCATGTGTGGGCGCTGCACGTCACCGGCCAGAACAACCCGACCGGCATCGAGGTGAAGTCGAAGACCGACACCGTGGCCTTCACGCCCTATGCGACCGTCAAGGACGCGCTCGGCATGGTGGTGTTCCTGCTGGTCTACGCCTATTTCGTCTTCTACATCCCGAACTATCTCGGCCATCCGGACAACTACATCGTTGCCGATCCGCTGAAGACGCCGGCGCATATCGTTCCGGAATGGTACTTCCTGCCGTTCTACGCCATCCTGCGCGCCATCACCTTCAACATCGGGCCGATCAACTCCAAGCTGGGCGGCGTGCTGGCCATGTTCGGCGCCATCGCCGTGCTGTTCGTGGTGCCGTGGCTCGACACCTCGAAGGTGCGCTCGGCCGTCTACCGGCCCTGGTACAAGCTGTTCTTCTGGCTGTTCGCCGCCGACTGCATCCTGCTCGGCTGGCTGGGCTCGCAGCCGGCGGAGGGCGTGTTCGTGGCCATGGCGCAGATCTGCACGCTCTTCTACTTCGCGTTCTTCCTGATCGTCATGCCGGTTCTGGGCCTGATCGAGACGCCGCGCCGCCTGCCCAACTCGATCACCGAGGCGGTGCTGGAGAAGAACAAGGGGTCCGGCAGCGGGCATCTCGCGGGCGCCACCGCGGCACCGGAAACCAAGGGCTGAGCGAAGAGAATCCAGGGGATTTTGGCATGAAAAAGATTCTCATCTCGCTGGCCGCTGCCGGTGTGGTTCTGGGCGGTGCCGTGGCCTTCGCGCAGGAAGCGGGGCATGAGGCCGCGCCCACCCATTTCCCGATCCAGAAGCCGAAGGAAATGAGCTGGAGCTTCTCCGGTCCGTTCGGCACCTATGACAAGGCGCAGCTCCAGCGCGGCCTCAAGATCTACAAGGAAGTCTGCGCGGCCTGCCATTCGCTGGACCTCGTGGCCTTCCGCACGCTGGAGGATCTCGGCTATTCGGAAGCGCAGGTGAAGACGCTTGCCGCCGAATACACGATCCATGACGGCCCCAACGACGAAGGCGAGATGTTCGACCGCCCCGGCATCCCGTCGGACCATTTCCCGTCGCCGTTCCCGAACCATCAGGCCGCCGCCGCCGCGAACGGCGGCGCCGCGCCGCCGGACCTGTCGCTCATCGCCAAGGCGCGGGGCGTCGAGCGCGGCTTTCCGCAGTTCGTGTTCGACATCTTCACCCAGTATGCCTCGGGCGGCCCCGACTACATCCATGCGCTCCTGACCGGTTACAACGAGCAGCCGCCGGCCGGGCTGCAGATCCCGGAAGGCACGCACTACAACCCGCATTTCAACGCGGGCGTCTCGCTGGCCATGCCGGCGCCGCTCTCCGACGACCAGGTCACCTATGACGACGGCGCGCCGCAGACGGTGGAACAATATTCGCAGGACGTGTCGGCCTTCCTGATGTGGGCCGCGGAGCCGCATCTGGAAGATCGCAAGAAGACCGGCTTCCGCGTCATGGTCTTCCTGCTGCTGTTCGGTGCGCTGATGTATCTCACCAAGCGCAAGGTGTGGGCGGACGTGGCGCACTGAGCCTTCCGCCTCACGAAATCGGGAGGGCGCCGCCGGGCGCCCTTTTCTTTTGTCCGCCGAGGCTGCAAAAGTGAACGGCAATCGGAAAGCGCGCCCATGAAATCTTCGCTCGAAGACATGCTGCTGACCTCCATCCGCACGATCCCGGACTATCCGAAGCCCGGCGTCATGTTCCGGGACATCACCACGCTTCTGGGCGATGCGCGCGCCTTCCGCCGGGCCGTGGACGAACTGGTGCACCCCTATGCCGGGCTGAAGGTGGACAAGATCGCCGGGGTCGAGGCGCGCGGCTTCATCCTCGGCGGCGCCATGGCCCACCAGCTTTCGGCCGGCTTCGTGCCGATCCGCAAGAAGGGCAAGCTGCCGCACGAGACGATGCGCGTCGCCTACAGCCTCGAATACGGGCTGGACGAGATGGAGATGCACAAGGACGGCGTGGCGCCGGGCGAGAAGGTGATCCTGGTGGACGACCTCATCGCCACCGGAGGGACGGCGGAGGCGGCCGTGAAGCTGCTCAACCAGATCGGCGCGGACATCGTGGCCGCCTGTTTCGTCATCGACCTGCCGGATCTCGGCGGCCGCCGGAAGCTCGAGGCGCTCGGCGTGACGGTGCGCACGCTCGTCTCCTTCGCCGGGCACTGAGCGATCCGGTCCGGCTGCCGGCCGTTGCCGTTTCCTTGAAACGTCCGGCGGCCTATTGCACCTTCACCAGCACGGCGCTTTCGAACTCGATCACCTTGTCGCCGGTGGAATCGAAGCCCTCCGCCTTCACCGTGAGTATTCTCCAGCCCGGCCTTGAGGCGAGCGGCCGGTGGCCGAGGGCGGTGCGGGTGTATGTGACCGTTTCACCGGCATAGACCGGCTTCAGCCATCTCAGGTTCCTAAAGCCGGGGGAGGGGCCGAATTCCGGCTCCGGCCCGTCCCATCCGTCGGCCGGCCGGTGGGCGCCGAGATTGCATTTCATCCAGGCGGCGGCGGTGTGCCAGCCCGAGGCGCACAGGCCGCCCAGCACGCTGTTGCGGGCCGCTGCCTCGTCCATGTGGAAGGGCTGCGGATCGTATTTGCGGGCGAAGGCCTTGACCGCCTCCGGTTCGAAGGTGTGGGAGCCCAGCGTAACGGTGACGCCGATCTGGAAATAGTCGTCCAGTGTCATGCGCCGACGGCCTCCCGCGTCAGGAACATGCCCGTGTTCTCCAGTTCGAACACGGTTTCGCCGCGCTGGTTGAAGAGCTCGGTGCGCATGGAAACGAAGCCCAGTTGCGGCCGGGACTTCGACAGGCGCTTGGAAAGCACCGTGCAGCGGCCGGTGAGCGTGTCGCCGGCAAGGACCGGCTTCCGCCATTTCACCATGTCGACGCCCGGCGCGCCCTGCGAGGTGGATTCCAGCAGGAAGGCGTCGCACAGCATGCGCATGAACATGGCGCAGGTGTGCCAGCCGGAGGCTGACAGGCCGCCCAGAATGCTCTTGCGGCCGGCTTCCTCGTCGAGATGCATCGGCTGGAAGTCGAACTCGGAAGCGAATTCGACGATCTCTTCCGCCGTCACCCGCTTCGAGCCGAGGTCGAGGGAGGCGCCTTCCTCGAAATCCTCATAGGCCCATTTCTTGCCGGTCATGATCCTGAAGTCCGTTCAAGCTTGTACGGTTATTCTGGACCGTCCCGAAGCTGCGCACAAGCGCCGCGACGATCTGGCCCAGAAGTTTGCCGGATATCAGGGACGATGTGAAAGCCGGGCCCCAAAGCGCGTCGCGATCTTCCGGATTCGCTCCCCACGCTTCAGGCTCCTGATTTTACGCATGTCTTTATCCCGAAACCGGTTCCCACTTTCGGGAGACATGCTTTAGGTATTGAACTTGAACAGCATCACGTCGCCGTCCTGGACGACATATTCCTTGCCTTCGTCGCGGGCCTTGCCGGCCTCCTTGGCCGCCGCCTCGCCTCCGAGGGTGATGAAGTCGTCATAGGCGATGGTCTGGGCTCGGATGAAGCCGCGCTCGAAATCCGTGTGGATGACGCCGGCCGCCTGCGGCGCCTTGGTGCCCTTCTCGATCGTCCAGGCGCGCGTCTCCTTCGGGCCGGCGGTGAAATAGGTGATGAGCTGGAGCAGCTCGTAGCCGGCGCGGATCAGCTTGTCGAGGCCGGGCTCCTCCAGCCCCATGGAGGCCAGGAACTCGCGCTCCTCCTCGTCGGGAAGCTGCGCCACCTCGGCCTCGATCGCCGCCGAGATGACGACCGTGCCGGCGCCCTGCGCGGCTGCCATCTTCTCCACCGCCCTCGTGTGCTCGTTGCCGGTGGCGGCGTCGGCCTCGGCGACGTTGCAGACATAGAGAACCGGGTGCGAGGTCAGCAGGTTGAGCCCCTTGAGGAGGCGAAGCTCCTCCGCATCCAGGCCGGGCAGCAGCAGGCGCACGGGCTTGCCGGCCTGCAGCAGGTCCAGCGCCTTTTCCATCACCGGCAGCACGGTCAGCGCTTCCTTGTCCTTGCCCTGCGCGCGCTTGCGGATCTGCACGATCCGGCGCTCCAGGCTTTCGAGGTCCGACAGCATCAGTTCGGTCTCGACCGTCTCGGCGTCCGCCACCGGGTCGATGCGGCCCTCGACATGGGTGATGTCGTCGTCCTCGAAGCAGCGCAGCACGTGCACGATGGCGTCCACCTCGCGGATGTTGGCGAGGAACTGGTTGCCCAGCCCTTCGCCCTTGGAGGCGCCGCGCACCAGGCCGGCGATGTCGACGAAGGAGATGCGGGTGGGGATGATGTCCTTGGACTTCGCCGCCTCGGCGACCTTCTTCAGGCGCGGGTCGGGCACCGCCACCTCGCCGGTGTTCGGCTCGATGGTGCAGAAGGGATAGTTGGCGGCCTGCGCGGCGGCCGTCCTGGTAAGCGCATTGAACAGCGTCGACTTGCCGACATTGGGCAGGCCGACGATGCCGCATTTGAAACCCATTTTGGTCCGGTCCTATCGGGGAGAGAAAAACGTGTCAGGGCTATGGGCGAAAGGGTCGATGATCGTCAAGCCTTGGATCGCATGCCCGTCCTGCAAATCCTCGGAAAGGAAGTGGCTGCAGCCGAGTTCGACGGCGGAGGCGAGCAGCAGGCAGTCCCACCAGGAGTAGCTGGTGTGCATGCGGACCTCGCGTGCACGCAGGGTGGTTTGCCTGTCTATCGGACTGGTGCCAAGCACCCGCAACTCGTCCACCGAGGCGAAGACGGTTTCGGCGGGCAGGTCCTGCCTCTTGCGAAGCATCACATGGGTGATCTCGTTGAGGACTTGCAGATTGATGCAGCCTGCATCGCTTTGGGCGAGTGCCCGCAACCACGTCAGGGCCGTATTCGCCTTGTCCGAAAGCTCCGCGTCACGCGTATAGAGCAGGACATTGCTGTCGATGAACACTCTAGCGACGCGCATTGCGCTCGTCGGCTGTCGGCATGCGGCCGTGTTCGGATATCTTCAGCTTGGGTCCGGCAAAGAAACGCTCCAGCGCTTCCAGGCGGCGCTTGCGCTCCGCGTCGTCGCCTTCTTGTCCGACCGCAGCCTGCTGCAGCAGATCCGCAATGTGCCTGGACATGCTCTTGCCCGCCTTCGCGGCTTCGATGCGGGTGACGCGATAGAGTTCGTCGTTCATCGAGATCGTCACGTTCTTCATGAGACGCTCCATCACGAAAACACGGACCTTGTGTTTTTCGTGAAAGATAGAACTATCCAGCCCTGCCCACAAGGCAAGGCCTTGGGCGCTGGCTTCCGCCGGGACCGGCTACTCCTTGCCGAGCAGCTTCTTGAGCATGGCGGCCATCGGGCCGGCTTCGGGAACCTTGACGGCAGGCTGCTGCGGCCGCGCCTGGCGGACGTGGCTCTGGGCCCTGGCCGGCTTCTGCTTCGGGGGAGGCGTGTCGTCGTCGCCGGTCGGCCGCAGCTTGTCGCGCAGGGTCAGCGTCACGCGGTTCATGAAGCCGCTGTCGTCGCCCCTGGCCAGCAGGTCGGCGCCGTCGGCTACGGCATCCAGAAGCACGTCCAGCCATTCGCGGTCGGCCTTGGAAAAGTCGCCCAGCACATGGCCGTGCACCATCTCCTTGACGCCGGGATGGCCGACGCCGATGCGCACGCGGCGGTAGCTGTTGCCGATATGCTGGTCGAGCGAGCGGATGCCGTTATGGCCGCCGGATCCGCCGCCCACCTTGACCCGCAGCTTGCCGGCGGCGAGGTCGATCTCGTCGTAGAAGACGGTCACGGCGGAAGGGTCGAGCTTATAGAAGCGCAGCGCCTCGCCCACGGCCTGGCCGGAGAGGTTCATGAAGGTCTGCGGCTTGAGAAGCAGCACCTTCTCGCCGCCGATGCGGCCTTCGGCGATTTCGGCCTGGAATTTCCTGGACCAGGGAGAAAAGGAATGGCGGCGGGCTATCGCGTCCGCCGCCATGAAGCCGACATTGTGCCGGTTGTTGGCATATTTCGCGCCCGGATTGCCGAGACCTGCAAACAGCAGCATCGTTCAGCTCCGGGCGCGATGCCTGTCAGCCCTGGGCCTCGGAAGCAGGGGCCGCGCCGGCCTCTTCCTCGGACTTGGCCGCCGCGGTGCCGGCAATGGTGGCGATGGTGAAGTCGCGGTCGGAGATGACGGGCTTCACGCCGGCCGGCAGCTTGACCGCCGAGATGTGGATGGAGTCGCCGATATCGGCGCCTTCCAGATCGACGGTGATGAAGTCCGGGATGGCGTTGGCCGGGCAGTGGAACTCGACCTCGTGGCGCACGACGTTGAGCGTGCCGCCGCGCTTGATGCCGGGCGACTT
>DAOKZN010000058.1:0-3513 GCA_035325625.1 Mesorhizobium sp.
TCAAGGCCACCGGCGCCAATGCCGACCAGGCCGCCGGCATCAACATCGTGCGCCGTGCGCTCCAGTCCCCGGCCCGGCAGATCGCGGCCAACGCCGGCGACGAGGCTTCGATCGTCGTGGGCAAGATCCTGGAGAACAAGGCGGCTAACTTCGGCTACAACGCCCAGACCGGCGAATATGGCGACCTCATCACGCTCGGCATCGTCGACCCGGTCAAGGTCGTGCGCACTGCCCTGCAGGACGCCGCTTCGGTTGCCGGCCTGCTGGTCACCACCGAGGCCATGATCGCCGAGGCCCCGAAGAAGGACACCCCGGTTCCGGCCATGCCCGGCGGCGGCATGGGTGGCATGGGCGGCATGGATTTCTAAGAAATCCGTCGCGAAAGATCGGGAAGGGGCGGCAGCGATGCCGCCCTTTTTCGTTGGCGCTCTGCTCGCCCCCGCCGTGCACCGGTTATGGAGTTTTTCGACTTCAGGCGGGACTCACCCACTCCGAAAGCGTGACGATTATTTATATTTTGGTTGCATTTGGTTGCATGAATATCTTCATGTTTCCCGCAAGCACGTCGGGAACCGTTTCGCTCCGGCCGCGTTTGTCTGTGCCACGTTAACCAGGAGATGCGAGATGGTGAACAAGGATCAGGTTTCCGGCGTTGCCAAGCAGGTCAAGGGCTCCGTCAAGGAGGCCGCGGGCAAGATGACCGGCAACAAGCGCACGCAGGCCGAGGGCAAGGCCGAGAAAGCGGCCGGCAAGGTGCAGAAGACCTATGGCGACGCCAAGGAAAAGATCAGGGACGCGCTCTGAGCCTTTTCTACTGGGAACGCCTCCCGGCTGCAGGCAGTATGGGGCGGCAGCGATGCCGCCCTTTTTCATGGCTTTGCCGTCACGCCGGCAAGGCGCGGCTGAATGCGTTGGTGAAGACGACCTCGCCATGCTCACCCACAGCTTCGCCCAGCACCACATCCATTGCAGACGAGGTGATGCGCGCCAGCGCGAAACCGCCCATGAAGGCGGCCTTGGGCTTGAATATGTCCAGTCCTGCGCGCCGGTAGATCATCGGCGTCTCGTGCTGATGGCCGTGGAAGATGCCCACCACATTGGTGCCGTGCAGCGCCTCCAGCAGCGCCTGCCTGTCGGCTTCGCTCCACCAGTGCGGCGGGCCGGCCCCCTCGTCGTCGAATGTCGATTTCGCCGGGTCCCACCGTTCCACGGAGAACGCGTCCCAGCCATAGTGCTGGAACAGCACCACCGGGCGCCCGTCGGAGGCGAAAGTCGCGAGATTGTGCTTCAGCCACGGCAGGCCGCTGGCAGCGCCGTGGCCGATGTCGCCGGCGAAGCGGTGGGTCTGCACCAGATGCAGCCCGCCCCAGTCCCAGGAATAGCAGTCGGAATCGACGTCGTAGTCGTTGGCCGGAACCGGCGGCTTGAAGAAAACGCCCGGCCGATGGTTCACCTCGATATAGTCGCGCATTTCGCGCCGGTACCAGTCGACCTGCTGCGGCGGGCCGTTCTGGTCGAGGTCGTGGTTGCCCAGCCCGGCATAGACGGGAAAATGCACCCTGTCGGGCCCCTCGCCCTGCTGATAGCGCTGGCTGAACTGGAGAAGCTGGGTGCCTTCGCTCGGCTGCGTCACCTGTCCGCCGCCGTCGTCGGTCATGTCGCCGCCGATGACGACGCCGAGCGGCGTGCCGATGCGATTGCCCGCCGAACGCAGGCCCGTGGCGATGCCGCCGATCTCGGCCGGCCACTGCCTGTCCGCAAGGCCGTTCAGCGCCGCCACATGGCGCAGGAGGTTGGCGTCGGTCTTGCCCTGCTTCTGGCAGGCCATGCTGACGCCATTGGCCGTGCGGCAGGCGTGGACGTCGGCAACGAACAGGAAGGTGGCGTCGACGGGCGGCACCGCCCTTGCCGGCCGCGGCGATGCCGCCGAAATCGCCGTGCCGGCCAGCCCTGCAAGCAAGGCGCGGCGGGACAAGGCGGCGGCAGTGGATGCGTCCATAAAACCCATTCCAGCATGCGGCAGGCCCTTTCGTCCAGTTTCGCAGCGGCTTCCGCGCCCTGAAACGATTTGCATGTGCCGCGGCGGCAATCTCCCCTTGAAGCCCCTTGTGCAACGCGGTAGGCGGGGCCAAATCTTGAACCGGAGGCAGGCTCGTGAACGCTGAAAAGACCAGAACCGAAACCGATACGTTCGGGCCGATCGAAGTGGCCGCCGACCGCTATTGGGGTGCCCAGGCGCAGCGCTCGCTGGGCAATTTCAAGATCGGCTGGGAAAAGCAGCCTGCTTCGATCGTGCGGGCGCTGGGCATCGTCAAGCGCGCCGCCGCCGAGACCAACATGGAGCTCGGCAAGCTCGATCCGGCGTTGGGCAAGGTCATCGTCGAGGCCGCGCAGGAAGTCATCGACGGCAAGCTGAACGATCATTTCCCGCTGGTGGTGTGGCAGACCGGCTCCGGCACGCAGTCCAACATGAACGCCAACGAGGTGATCTCCAACCGGGCGATCGAGATGCTCGGCGGCGTCATTGGCTCCAAGAAGCCGGTGCACCCCAACGACCACGTCAATATGAGCCAGTCGTCGAACGACACCTACCCGACGGCCATGCACATCGCCTGCGCCGAGCGCATCGTCCATGACCTGCTGCCGGCCCTGAAGCACCTGCATGCCGCGCTCGACGCCAAGGCCAAGGCCTTCGACCATATCGTCAAGATCGGCCGCACCCATACGCAGGACGCGACGCCCCTCACCCTCGGCCAGGAATTCTCGGGCTATGCCGCGCAGGTCGCCTCCTCCGTCAAGCGCATCGAGTTGACGCTGCCGGGCCTGTGCGAGCTGGCACAGGGCGGCACTGCCGTGGGCACCGGCCTCAATGCCCCGGTCGGCTTCGCCGAAAAGGTGGCCGGGCACATCGCCGCCATCACCGGCATTCCCTTCACTTCGGCGCCGAACAAGTTCGAGGCGCTGGCGGCCCACGATTCCATGGTGTTCTCGCATGGCGCCATCAACGCGACGGCGGCCGCCCTGTTCAAGATCGCCAACGACATCCGTTTCCTCGGTTCCGGCCCGCGCTCGGGCCTCGGCGAGCTGTCGCTGCCGGAGAACGAGCCGGGCTCCTCGATCATGCCGGGCAAGGTCAACCCCACGCAGTGCGAGGCGCTGACGCAGGTGTGCGTGCAGGTGTTCGGCAACCATGCCGCGCTGACCTTCGCCGGCAGCCAGGGCCATTTCGAGCTGAACGTCTACAACCCGCTGATGGCCTACAACTTCCTGCAGTCGGTGCAGCTCCTGTCCGACGCGGCGGTCTCCTTCACCGACAATTGCGTGGTCGGCATCGAGGCGCGCGAGGACAACATCAAGGCGGCGCTCGAACGCTCGCTGATGCTGGTGACCGCGCTTGCGCCCACCATCGGCTACGACAACGCCGCCAAGATCGCCAAGACCGCGCACAAGAACGGCACGACGCTGCGCGAGGAGGCCGTCGGCGGCGGCTATGTCAGCGAGGCCGACTTCGAC
>DAOKZN010000058.1:3613-9914 GCA_035325625.1 Mesorhizobium sp.
TCTTTGGTGAACAGTGGCGATGGTATATTTGCAGGCCATCGCAACATCGGAGAGATCGCATGTCCACTTCCGCTTCCACCGCCGGTTCCGGCGCTTCCGCCAACGCTCCGGTCGTCGTGCTGGCCGGTCGCGTGCTTCTGTCGATCCTGTTCATCACCGCCGGCTTCGGCAAGCTGACCTCGATTGCCGGCACCGCCGGCTTCATGGGCAGCCTGGGCCTGCCCCTTCCCACCGTGACCGCCGTCGTCGTCGGCCTGATCGAGCTGGTCGGCGGCCTCGCCGTCCTGGTCGGCTTCAAGACCCGAATCGCCGCGATCGTGCTGGCCATTTTCGCGCTCGCTGCCTCTGCAGTGGCGCATCTGGACTTCTCGCAGGCCGGCAACGCCCTGATGCTGCAGAAGAATCTCGGTCTGGCCGGCGGTTTCCTGCTGCTGGCGGTGCTGGGCGCCGGCCCGTTGTCGGTCGACAGCCGCCTCGGCGACTGAGCTATTCTGGGTCCCACAACGAAAGGGCGCGGTTTCGCGCCTTTTTTGTGTCTTTATTACGCCGGGGCGCTATTTGGCGGAAACGCTGGGTCCGCCTTCCACCGCCAGGGCAAGCTTGCGGCCGGTGACCTTGGCCAGTTGCGCCAGCCGGCCCGCCGGCCTTTCGCCGTAGAGCCCGGCAAGGTCGGACGGGATGACGAGCGCCAGCCGGTCGCCGCCGAACTTCTCCCAGCGCAGGCGGGGCATCACGCCCGGCATGGCGGCCGTCAGCAGGTAGACGACGCGCATCATCGCCGCCAGGGTGCGCGCGCGCTCCAGATTGCGCGGCCCCGCCAGCGCCTTCAGCTCCGCCACCGATTCGTTGAACACGCCCTCGTGCCGGAACAGGTTGGTCAGCGCCAGATAGGCGCGGCCGGGATGGTCCACGCCGATGAAGGAAGCGTGCGCGATGATGTTCAGCGACTGAGTGCCGCGATATTCCGGGTGCGCGCGCCAGCCGATGTCGGCCAGCAGGCAGGCGGCCTGGCGATAGCGCGCCTCGTCTTCCGTTTCCTCCACGCCGAAGGTGGCGAACGCCTTGCCGGTCCAGTCAACCAGCTCGCGCGCATGGGCGACGGAGCGCGAGCGCAGCCGCGCCAGTTCTTCGGCGGCCGACAGCAGCGGGTCCGCCTTCTGCACCTCGGCGTCCAGAAGCGAGTAGAGGAACCCTTCGCGCACGCCGAAGGCAGACACCACCAGCCGCGCGGGGCGCATGGCGGCGATGATGTCCTGCATCACCACGGCGCCGTAGGGCAGCAGCGAGCGGCGGGCCTTCGAAACGCCTTCGATGCCCTTGACCTTCTCCACCTCGCCCTTCGCCACTTGCCTGAGGAAACCGACTGCGCCTTCGACGCCGATCTCGTAGTGATGCATGATGCCGAGCGGGTATTTCGTCATCTCCATGTGCAGCCGGGCGAGGTTTCGCCAGGTGCCGCCGACGGCATAGAAGGTCCTGCCCTGCCCGCGCGTCAGCACCTGCGCGCGCGCCACTTCCTTGCGGGCGATGGCGGCGGCGCGCACCAATGAGCCTCCGGCCATGTCCTGCAGGCGCAGGCTGCCGAGCGGCAGGGTGATTCCGTCGCCGATCGAATCGCCCGCCACGTCGACCAGTTCAAGGCTGCCGCCGCCGAGGTCGCCGACGATGCCGTTTGCCGGGTGGAAGGAGGAGATGATGCCCAGCGCCGAATAATGCGCCTCCTCACGGCCGGAAAGCACATGGATGTCGGTCTTCAGGACATCCTCGGCGCGGCGTATGAAATCCGGCCCGTTCTCGGCCTCGCGGGCCGCGGCGGTGGCCAGAACATGAATCTCGCCGGCGCCCGCCTGGTCCGAAAGGGCGCGGAAGCGTCGGAACTCCTCCATCGAGCGGGTGACGGCTTCCGGATCGAGCCGCTTGGTGGAGACGATGCCGCGGCCAAGGCCCGCCAGCATCTTTTCGTTGAACAGCACCGTCGGAGACCGTACCAGCCCTTCGTAGACCACCAGGCGAATGGAGTTGGAGCCGATGTCGACGATGGACAGCGGCCGGCGGTCCTGAAGCCGGCCTTGGGAGACGAGCGGCATCAGCCTGCTGCTGCGCTCTGTTTCTTTCGGCGCATGAACTGCGCGATGCGTTTCGGTGCATGCGACTTCAAGGCGTCGCCCCGTCCCGACAGGCTTGGATTGGTCATGAAATATTCCTGCGCGTTGAACGGTTCTTCCCCCTCGTCCGGGACGAGCCGGCGCGAGGTACCGTCAGCCAATACTTCGAAACTTTGCTGGTTGTCCACAATGTTGCCCAGCATGATCTGGTCGAGCACCTGGGCATGCACAGTCGGGTTGGTGATCGGCACCATGGCCTCGACCCGGCGGTCGAGGTTGCGCGGCATCATGTCGGCGGAGCTGATATAGACGATCGCCTCGTCGGACGGCAGGCCATGGCCGTTGCCGAAGCAGTAGATGCGGCTGTGCTCCAGGAAGCGGCCGACGATGGACTTGACGCGGATGTTCTCGGACAGGCCAGGCACCTGCGGACGCAGGCAGCAGATGCCGCGCACGACGAGGTCTATCTCGACGCCGGCGCGGCTGGCCTCGTAGAGCGCGTCGATGACGGTGGGGTCGACCAGCGAGTTCATCTTCATCCAGATGCGCGCGGGGCGCCCGTTGCGGGCATGTCCGATCTCGCCCTCGATATGCGAAAGGATGCGGTTCCGCAGCGTGTACGGCGAGAAGGCGATGAGCATCTCGCCAGTCGGCTCGGCATAGCCGGTGATGAAGTTGAAGATCTGCGACACGTCGCGGGCGATGCCCGGGTCGGTGGTGAAGAAGGACAGGTCCGTATAGATGCGCGCCGTGATGGGGTGGTAGTTGCCGGTGCCCAGGTGCACATAGTTGCGCAGGCGGCCGTCCTCGCGCCGCACGACCAGCGACATCTTGGCGTGCGTCTTCAGCTCCAGGAAGCCGAACACCACCTGCACGCCGGCGCGCTCCAGGTCGCGGGCCCAGCGTATGTTGGCCTCCTCGTCGAATCGGGCCTTCAGCTCCACCAGCGCCGTCACCGACTTGCCGGCCTCGGCCGCGTCGATCAGCGCGCGCACGATGGGGCTGTCGTTGGAGGTGCGGTAGAGCGTCTGCTTGATCGCCACCACTTCCGGGTCCGCCGCTGCCTGGCGCAGGAACTGCACCACCACGTCGAACGACTCATAGGGGTGATGGACGATGATGTCCTTCTCGCGGATGGCGGCGAAGCAGTCGCCGCCATGCTCGCGGATGCGCTCCGGGAAGCGTGGGTTGTAGGGGATGAACTTCAGGTCGTCGCGTGCCACCGCCACGATTTCCGAAATCTGGCTGAGCGCCAGCGGCCCCGACAGCACGCTGACACGGTTGCCGGAAACGCCCAGCTCGCCGGCCACGAAGTCGCGCAGTTCCTCCGGCATGGACTTGTCGAACTCGATGCGGATGACGGAGCCGCGGCGGCGGCGCTTCAGCGCCGTCTCGAACAGGCGCACGAGGTCCTCCGATTCCTCCTCAACCTCGATGTCGCTGTCGCGGATGATGCGGAAAGTGCCCGAGCCCTGCACTTCGTAGCCGGGAAACAGCTTGCCGATATAAAGCCCGACCACCTCCTCCAGCGGGATGAAGCGCACCTTGTCCTTGCGGTCGGGCAGGCGGATGAAGCGCTTCAGCGCGGGCGGCAGGCGCAGCAGCGCGCTCATCATCTCGCCGTCCCTGCGGTGGCGCAATTGCAGCGCGATCGAGAAGCCCAGATTGGGAATGAACGGAAACGGATGCGCCGGGTCGATCGACAGCGGGGTCAGCACCGGAAAGATCTGTTCCTGGAAATGCTCCTCCAGCCACGTCTTCTCGTCCTTGGCGAGCTGGCTGCCGACGATGCTGGCGATGCCTTCGCGCTCGAGCAGCGTCATCAGGTCGGAAAGGCTCTTCTGCTGGTCTTCCTGAAGCCGCTCCACCTCGCGCAGCAAGTGCTCGAGCTGCTGCTCGGGCGTGCGGCCGTCCGGGCTCTTGAGCTTGATGCCCTGGCGCACCTGGCCGGCGAGGCCGGCGACCCGCACCATGAAGAACTCGTCCAGATTGTCGGCCGAGATCGAGAGGAAGCGCACCCGCTCCAGCAGCGGGTGATTGATGTTGTGCGATTCCTCCAGCACGCGCCTGTTGAACTGCAGCCAGGAGAACTCCCGGTTCACGAAACGGTCGGGATTGCCGCTGACGGACGCGGCGGTCTCGGCAGCGGTGAATTCGGCCTGCACCGGCTTCAATTGGGTCATGTCCCTCTTCTCTCCAGCGTGCGCCGGTTATCCGGCTCAACTTATCCTCTGGCACGCTTTTGCGACAGTTTCATTTCATCGAACTTGCAAACGGACAGCTTATGCTCCAAACGCAACTGACCGAACCGAAGCGAGACGGAGACGACGATGGCCGGCGAGTCCATCCCCCATTTCCAGAACGACGCGGGCCATGCGACGATCGAGATCGGCGTGAAGGAATTCATGTGCGTGGGCGCAACGCCGCCGCAGGACCATCCGCACGTATTCCTCGACATGGGCGCCGACGACGAGAAGATCTGCCCCTACTGCTCGACGCTCTACCGCTATTCGCCGAAGCTGAAGGCGGTCGAGACCGTGCCGCCGGGCTGCGCCTATATTACCGCAGCCGCCTGAGCCGGCGCGGGCACCCGGGCGAACGATGGACGCACGCGACCGGCCGGTGCTGATTGCCGGCGCGGGCGTTGCCGGCCTTACCGCCGCGTTGGCCTTCGCGCGGCGGGGCTTCCAGGCGCGCGTCTTCGAGCGGGCGCCGCGGCTGGAAGCGGTGGGTGCGGGCCTCCAGCTCTCTCCCAACGCGACCCACATACTGCGCCGTCTCGGCGTGCTCGACCTTCTGCGTCCGCGCGCCGTGCAACCTGACGCCGTGCTGCTGAAGGATGCGGCCTCGCTGCGCGAACTGGCGCGCGTGCCGCTCGGAGAAGCCGCCGAGCGGCGCTGGGGCGCACCCTATCTCGTCGCCCACCGCGGCGACCTCCAGCAGGCGCTGCTCGATGGCGTCGCCGGAAATCCGGCCATCGAGCTCGTTCTGGACGCGTCGGTGCGCGGGGCGACCGCTGGCACGGGCGGCGTGGAACTGCTCGTCGAGCGTGCGGGACAGCCTGCACAGGCGGCCGGAATGCTGCTGGTCGGCGCCGATGGCGTCTGGTCCACGCTGCGCGGCCTTGCGAACGGCGGCGGGGGCACCAGCCGCTTCGCGGGCGAACTGGCCTGGCGAACGACGGTGCCTGCGGGAAGTGCGGCTGCCGGCCTCGTCGCCCGGCTCGGCGGGGCGGGCAACGTGGTCGCAATCCTTCACCCCGGCTTCCACATGATCGCCTATCCGGTCAGCGGCGGGGAAGCCTTCAACCTCGTCGCCTTCACGAAGGGCGAGCGCATCGAAGAAGGCTGGTCGGGCAAGGCCGACCCGGAAATCCTGGCGCGGGCGATGCGGGGCACGGCACCGGAGCTTGCGCGCCTCGCCGGCGACGCGGCGCCGTGGCTCGTATGGCCGCTGCATACCGTTGACCAGCGACGACCATGGGTCATGCCGGGCGGCGTCGCGCTGATCGGCGATGCCGCGCATGCCATGACGCCTTTCGCGGCGCAGGGCGCGGCCATGGCCATCGAGGACGCGGAGACGCTGGCCGCATCAGTCCCGGGCTCGCCTGCCGGTGCGACCGGCGCGCTTGCCGCCTGGGAACGGGAAAGGAAGGCGCGCGTGGCCAGGGTGGCGCGGCGCGGCGCGCTCAACCACCTTGCCTGGCATGCCGCCGGACCCGTGGCGCTGGCGCGCGATGTCTTCCTCAGGCTGCGCAGGCCGGAAAGCCTGGCGGCTGATATGGACTGGCTCTACGGCTGGCAGGCGCCGGAAGACGGCACCCGGTAGCGCCGGCAGGCGGCCCCTGCCCCGTCGACGCCTTCAGTGCAGAATCTGGCTGAGGAACAGCTTCGTCCGTTCGTGCTGCGGATGATCGAAGAATTCGGCCGGCGTGTTCTGCTCCACGATCTGGCCGGCATCCATGAAGATCACGCGGTTGGCCACCTTGCGCGCAAAGCCCATCTCGTGGGTCACGCACAGCATGGTCATGCCTTCCTCGGCCAGGCCCACCATGGTTTCCAGCACTTCCTTGATCATTTCCGGGTCGAGCGCCGAGGTGGGCTCGTCGAACAGCATGATGCGCGGGTTCATGCACAGCGAGCGGGCGATCGCCACGCGCTGCTGCTGGCCGCCGGAAAGCTGGCCGGGATATTTGT
>DAOKZN010000059.1:0-9748 GCA_035325625.1 Mesorhizobium sp.
TGCGCACGGCCAGATGCTCCTCGCGCTGGTTGTCGAACCAGTTCTGCCGCCACCACGAATAGCGGTATTCGCGTTCCTGGCCTTCCTTCGCGAACCAGTTGGCGCGTTCCCAGCCGGCGACCTCGCCGAAGACGGCGCCCCGCGCTTTCAGATGCTCATGGATCGGCGAGCGGCGCACGCCGCGCGAGGTCGTCACCTGCCGGTAGGGGAAGTGGTCGGCATAGAGCAGCCCGAGCGTCTCGGAAACCCGCTCCTTCAGATAGGCGCGGTTCTTCTGGAAGGGCTGCACGCGGCGGATGTCCACTTCCCAAAGGTCGAAGGGGGCTTCGCCGTCGTTGATCCATTGCGCCAGCGCCATGCCGGCGCCGCCGGAGGACACGATGCCGATGGAGTTGTAGCCGGCCGCCACCCAGTAGCCGGAAAGCTCCGGCGCCTCGCCGAGATAATAGCGGTCGTCAGGGGTAAAACTTTCGGGGCCGTTGAAGAAGGTGTGGATGCCGGCAGTGCCCAGCATGGGCATGCGGTTCACGCCCATTTCGAGGATCGGCTCGAAATGCTCGAAATCCTCCGGCAACTGGTCGAAGCAGAAATCCTCGCGGATGCCGTCCATGCCCCAGGGTTTTGCCTTGGGCTCGAAGGCGCCGAGCATCATCTTGCCGGCGTCTTCCTTGTAGTAGGCGCATTCGTCCGGCACGCGCAGCACCGGCAGGCGGGTGAGGCCGGCGATCGGCTCGGTGATGAGGTAGAAATGCTCGCAGGCGTGCAGCGGCACGTTGACGCCCGACATGGCGCCGAGGTCGCGCGCCCACATGCCGGCGCAGTTGATGACGATGTCGGCCTCGATCGTGCCCCGTTCCTCGCCTTGTGCCCAGGAAACGCCGGTTACGCGGCCGTTCCTGCTGTGGACGGCGGTGACCTTCACGCCCTCGACGATCCTGGCGCCGCGCTGGCGCGCGCCCTTGGCGAGCGCCATGGCGATGTTGGCGGGGTCGCACTGTCCGTCGAGCGGCAGGTGCACGGCGCCGACCACGTCGGACACGTTGAGATGCGGGTACATCTCCTTGACTTCGCTGGGAGAAATCTCGCGCACATCGACGTCGAAGGCGCGTGCCACCGTGGCCTGCCGGTAGATCTCGTGCTTGCGCTCCTCGGTGAGCGCCACGGTGATGGAGCCGACCTGGCGCATGCCGGTGGCCACCCCGGTCTCTTCCTCCAGCTTGACGTAGAGGTCGGCGGAATATTTGGCCAGCCGCGTCATGTTCTGCGAGCCGCGCAGCTGCCCGATCAGCCCGGCCGCATGCCATGTCGTGCCGCAGGTAAGCTGCTTGCGTTCCAGAAGCACGATGTCGGTCCAGCCCAGCCTGGCCAGGTGATAGGCGACGGAGCAGCCGGAAACGCCGCCGCCGATGATGACGGCGCGGGCCTTGGCGGGGACGGCTTTTTGCGGCTCGGCGCTCATGCGTGTCTGCTTTCCTTCCGGGGATTGCGATAGGCGGAGGCGAAGCGGCGCAGGCGCGCGGCGGCCTCCCGCAGCAAGGGCTCTGGCTGGCACAGGCTGATGCGGATGTGGCCGCCGGCCGCCTCGCCGAAGCTGCTGCCGGGCATGACGGCGACGTTCTCGGCGTCGAGCAGGGCGAAGGCGAATTTCTCGTCGTCCGGCTCGATGGCCGAGATGTCGAGCATGGCGTACATGCCCCCCGCCGAGCCGCGCACCACGACGTCGTTCATGCCGCGCACGGCGTCGAGGAAAACGGTGCGCCGCGCCGCATAGCGCTCGGCGATCTCCTTCACCCCGTAGCCGTTTTCCAGCGCCTCCGCCGAAGCGCGCGAGACGAAGTCGGTGAGCCCATAGGTGGTGACGAGGTTCAGGCTGCCCAGCAGCGCCACCATCTCCTCGGGTCCGGCAAGCCAGCCGATGCGCCAGCCGGTCATGCCGTGGCTCTTGGACATGGAGTTGATGACCAGCGTGCGCTCGGCCATGCCGGGCAGGGCGCGCGGCGAGACGTGCTCGGCCTCGCCGCCCAATGTCCAGTAGACCTCGTCGGAGAGCAGCCACAGGTCGTGCCGGCGGCAGATGTCGGCTATGCCTTCGAGGCTCTCGCGCGAATAGACCGCGCCGGTGGGGTTGTTGGGCGTGTTGATGAGGATGGTGCGCGTGTTCGGCTGCACGGCCTTCTCGATGGCCGCCGCATCCGGCTGGAAGCCATCGGCGGCGCGCGCTTCCACCACGGTGAAGTCGGCGCCGGCGGCGCGGAAGGTGCCGGGATAGGTGGCATAGTAGGGCGCCACGACGATGCCGTGCTCGCCGGGGTCGAGCACGCCCTGCACGGCCGCATAGAGCGCAAGCTGCCCGCCCGGCGTGGCGATGACCTGCTCGGGCGTGGTGGGCACGCCCGTCGCCCGGGTCGAGATGGCCGCCATCGCCGCGCGCAGGCGCGGGATGCCGGAAAGCTGCGTATAGTGGTGATAGCCGCCGCGCACCGCCTCCACGCAGGCTTCGATCGTCTCGGTTGGCGTGTCGAAATCGTGGTCGCCGACGGACAGCATGATGATGTCCTGCCCGGCCTCCTTGCGCTCCATGGCTTCGAAATGCACTTCCCAGCCATCCTTGCCGGAAGGCGTGATGGCGCAAATGCGTGCGGAAGGTTTCGGCATTCTAGAGCCTCAATCTCTCGTTCTTCGGGTCCCACAGGGGCTCGTCCTTCTGCACGACCGCCGCAAAGCGGTCGCCGAAGATCTCGACCTCGACGCGGGTGCCCGGCTCGGCGAGGTCGCCCCGGATCATGCCGAGCGCGATGGACTTGTCCACCCGGTAGCCCCAGCCTCCTGACAGCGTCTCGCCGACGATCCGGCCGCCATGCCACAGCGTCGACATGTAGGGCGCGTCGCATTCGCCGGGGCTCTCGACGACGAGCGTGACGAAGCGTTTCTTCACGCCCTGCTGCTTCTCGCCGGCGAGCGCCGCCTTGCCGCGGAAATCGGGCTTTTCCCACTTCACGAAGCGCTCCAGCCCGCCTTGCAGCACGGTGTAGTCGGTGGAAAGGTCCTGCTTCCAGGCGCGGTAGCCCTTTTCGAGGCGCAGCGAATCCAGCGCGAACATGCCGAACGGCTTCAGCCCGTGTTTTTGTCCTGCGGCCCAGACGGCGTCGAAGATCGCTTCTGTATCGGCGATCTTCGAGTGGATCTCCCAGCCCAGTTCGCCGGCGAAGGAGACGCGCACCAGTTGGCACCAGCGCCCGGCTATCTGTGCGCTCTGATGGGTAAGCCAGGGTTTTGCCAGGTCGGCGTCTGTAACCTCCGAGAGTATCGCGCGCGAATTGGGACCCGAAAGGATCTGGCAGGAGAAATCGTCCGTCACATCCCGAAGCGTGATCTGGGTGTTCTCGGGCAGATGCTTGTCGAGCCATTCGAAATCGTGCCGCTGGGCGACCGCCGCCGTGATGAGGAAGAAGAAATCCTCCTTGATCGCCATGATCGACATTTCCGTGACGATGCGGCCGGCATCGTCGGCGAAATAGCCGAGACCGATGCGGCCCGGCCTGGGCACGATGCCGGTGATCTGGCCTGCCAGCCAGTCGCGTGCGCCGGGGCCTTGCAGGCGGAAGCGCGAGAAGCCCGGCAGGTCGAGGATGCCGGCGGCATCGCGTATGGCAAGGCATTCGTCGCGGATGCGCGGCTCCCACGGTCCGGACCGCGAGAAGGTCTGGGTGGAGGCTTCCGAAACGTCGTCGCCCGCCTGCGCGTACCATGTCGCGCGTTCCCAGCCATTATAGGCGTTGAACTGCGCGCCGAGCGCCTTGAGGCGGTCGTGGAGCGGCGACAGCTTGCGGTCGCGCGCGGCCGGCCAGGCATGGCGCGGGAACCAGATGGCGTATTCGTTGCCGTAGATCTCCTTGCCCTTGGCCACGGCATAGTCCGGAGCGGCGGCGAAAGCGGTGAAGCGGCGCGGATCGCAGGTCCACATGTCCCATTCGGTGGCGCCCTGCGTCACCCATTCGGCCAGCACCTTGCCGGCCCCGCCGGCCTGAGCGATGCCGAAGGTGAAGACGCAGGCTTCGAAGGCGTTCGGCACGCCGGGCATGGGGCCGATGAGCGGGTTGCCGTCCGGCGCATAGGGGATGGGGCCGTTGATGACCTTGGAAAGGCCCGCCGTGCCGAGGATCGGCACGCGCGCCACGGCGTCGTTGAGATACCATTCCAGCCGCTCCAGGTCGTCCGGGTAGAGCTGGAAGGAGAAGTCGGCCGGCATCGGGTCGTCGGGCGAGGCCCAATGGGCGCGGCAGTTGCGCTCGTAGGGGCCGAGATTCATGCCGTTCTTTTCCTGCCGCAGATAGTAGGAGGTGTCGACGTCGCGCAGCAGCGGCAGCTTGTGGCCCGCCTCCTTCGACCATGCGGCCAGTTCGGGAATCTCGTCGAACAATATGTACTGGTGGCTCATCACCATCATCGGCACGTCGCGGCCGAACATCCTGCCCACCTCGGCGGCGCGGTAGCCGGCGGCGTTGATGACGATCTCGCAGCGTATGTCGCCCTGCGCGGTCGAGACGATCCACTCGCCGCTGTCGCGGCGCACGCCGGTGACCGGGCAGAAGCGGATGATCCTGGCGCCCATGTCGCGCGCGCCCTTGGCCAGCGCCTGGGTGAGCTGCGCGGGATCGATGTCGCCGTCATTGGGGTCGTAGAGCGCGCCTTCGAGCTCGTGCGTCTCGATGAAGGGATAGCGGGCCTTGATCTCGTCCGGCCCGATCACCTCGATGTCCATGCCCTGGTAGCGGCCCATGCCCTTGGCGCGCTGGAACTCGCGCATGCGCTCCTTCGTATGCGCCAGCCGGATCGAGCCGGTGACGTGGTAGTTCATGGGATAGTCCACCGCCGCCGAAAGGCCGCGATAGAGCTCCGTCGAATAGCGCTGCATGTTCATCAGCGCCCAGGAATTGGAAAAGGTCGGCACGTTGCCGGCCGCGTGCCATGTCGAGCCGGACGTCAGCTCGTTCTTTTCCAGAAGCACGCAATCGGTCCAGCCGGCCCTGGCGAGATGGTAGAGCGAGGAGGCGCCCACCGCGCCGCCGCCGATGATGACGACCCGCGCCGTCGTTGGAAAATCAGCCATTCTCTCCTCCCGAACCCTTCAATACACCGGCGGCGAAACCACCCAGACGACGACCGCCGGCGCATCGCCGCGGTTGCGCCAGCGAAACGGCTTGCCGGCGAAGCGGAAGGAATCGCCTTCCTCCAGCCGGTGCCAGGTGCCGTCGATCTCGATGTCGAAGATGCCGGAAACCACATAGCCGGCTTCCTCGGTCGGGCGGCAGGCAGCCGCCTTCAGTTCTGCGCCGGGCGCGAATTCGGAACGCAGCATCTCGAAGCTGCCGCCGAGGTCTGGCGAAAGAAGCTCCTCCACCAGGCCCGATTCGCTGGTGCCAAGGGCGCGGCGGCGCGCGGCACGCACCACCACGCCGCGCTCGGCCTCGTCCGGCACGTCATGGCCGAAGAACAGCGAGACGGGCACGCCGAACAGGTCGGCCAGCGCGCGCAGGTCGCCGAGCGAGGGGATCGACAGGCCGCGCTCGATCTGGCTGACCCAGCCGACCGAGCGGCCGAGCTTCAGCGCGATCTCGGCCAGCGTGAGCCCGCGCGCCTTGCGCAGCGTGCGGATGTCGGCGGCAAGCAGGTGCTCGCCGGCGGGTTCCGAAGCTGTGGCGGAGGATGGCATGGCTCGAGCTTCATGAAAAAATAGACACAATTTTCATGAGAGATCATTTGCATGAAAAAATCAAGAGGCCCGGGTGCCGGCAGGAATTGCTTGCGGTATGCAACGGCTTGGGGCAAAGGCTCGGCTCCACGGCAAGGGAAAGCCATGCTGGCACCGGACAACAAAATCCCCATCCCGGATGAAACGGACATCGTCGACGCGGCCATCGCCTCGCGCCGCTCGGTGCGCGCCTTCCTGCCCGATCCCGTCCCCGACGAGACGATCCGCGCCATCCTGCGGGTGGCGGCGCGGGCGCCTTCGGGCACCAACATGCAGCCGTGGAGGGTCTACGTCACCACGGGCGAGACCAAGCGCCGGATCGGCGAGGCCATCCTCGATTCCGGCATCCGCGCCGAGAAGGTCGAGTGGGACGAATACAAATATTATCCCGACCAGTTCTTCGAGCCCTATCTCGCCCGCCGCCGCGCCAACGGCTACGGGCTCTACGGCGTGCTCGGCATCGGCCGGCGCGAAGTGGACAAGATGCGCGCCCAGCACGACCGTAACTTCATTTTCTTCGACGCGCCCGTGGGCATGATCTTCACCATCGACCGCAGGCTCAACAAGGGCTCATGGATCGACTACGGCATGTTCCTGCAGAACATCATGATCGCGGCGCGGGCCAGGGGCCTGCACACCTGCCCGCAGGCGGCGTTCGCGCCCTACCATCGCCAGATCAGGCCGATCCTGAACATCCCCGACGAGGAAATCGTGGTGTGCGGCATGGCGCTGGGCCATGAGGACACCTCCAAGCCCGAAAGCACCTTCCGCACCGACCGCGCGCCGCTGGAGGAATGGGTGACGTTCCGGGACTGACTATTTCTGCGGCCGGCCGGAACGGCGTCGCCGCTCCGGACAGATCGAGCTACCGCACCTCGTAGCCGACCTCTTCCGCGGCGTGGCACAGCGCCTTCCAGAAGGAGCGGGCGAAGGAGCGGAACACGTAGAGGTCGAAGCTTTCGGCGCCCGTGCGCTGGATCTGGGCGAAGACGTCGTGGTGCATGGTGGCGCGCCCGGCACCCTGCGGAAAGGCGGCCAGCGAGAAGTCGATGGCGAACAGCTTCGCCAATACCCATTCGGCCTTGGGGCCTTCGACGCGCAGTGCCGTGCGGCCATGCGAGAGATCCGTCACCGTGCCGGTCTCGGCCGTCACGACCGCGCCGAAGGCGGCGGCGAGGCCCTCGCCCTCGTCCGTCACGGTGAACCGGCCCGGCGCGAAGCCGAACGCGGACTTCCCGCCCTTGCTGGCGCCGCCGCCGACATCGTCGGGCAGGGCGAGGCCGGTCACCGTTCGGATCGCGGCGATGACCTGCCTTTCCATGCCGGGCCACGCCGCGAGCTGGACGATGGAGCCCGGCCGCGTCTCGGACAGCTTCACGCCGGCGCCGTCCTCGAAACGGCCGTGCGAGCCCGGCCGGTAGACCGGCTCCAGCGGGGAGAGGCGCTCAACCATGCATGCGGCTTCCTTGCGGGTCGAAGAAATGGTGGCTGACGATCTCCACCGGCCCGAAGCGCCTGCGCAGCGGATCGGACACATGGGCGCGGGTGCCGTGGCGGGCCTTGCCGCCCTGCACCAGCGCCAGCGCGATATATTTGCCGAGCGCCGGCGAATAGCAGCAGGCGGTGACGTGGCCTATGGAGCCGTGCGGATTTTCCTCGTCCAGCTCCTCGACGATGTGGGCGCCGCCGTTGAGCGCGCGGTTGTCGAGCGCGATCAGCCCGACAAGCTGGAGCCGGTCCGAAGCCACCAGCCCCTCGCGGTCCATCATGGCCGAGCCGATGAAAGGTTTTTTCTTCGACAGCATCCAGTCGAGATGCAGGTCGCGCGCGGTGGTGCGGCCGTCGATCTCGGCGCCGGTGACATGGCCCTTCTCGATGCGCAGGGTGCCCAGCGCTTCCAGCCCGTAAGGCACGAGGCCGAAAGGTTTTCCGGCCTCCATCAGCGCTTCCCACACATGCGCGCCGTGGCCGGCGGCGCAATAGACCTCGAACGCCATCTCGCCGGAGAAGGAGAGGCGGCAGATCATCACCTCCGCGCCGTCGATCTCGCCATGAACCAGCCCCATGAAGGGCAGGGCGGCATCGTCCACCCCCGTGCCCTTCACGCAGGCCGCCAGGATTTCCCGCGCCTTCGGCCCGCCGATCGCCGCCCCCGCCCATTCGTCGGTGACGGAGGTGACCGCGACCTTGAGGTCCGGCCAGACCACGTCGAGGAAATATTCCAGATGCTGCATCACCTTGCCGGCATTGGCCGTGGTGGTGGTCATCAGGAAGTCGTGCTCGCCAAGCCGCCAGGTGGTGCCGTCGTCGAAGGCGATGCCGTCCTCGCGCAGCATCAGCCCGTAACGCGCCTTGCCCACCTGCAGCGTGGAGAAGACGTTGGTGTAGACGCGGTCGAGGAATTTGGCCGCGTCCGGCCCCTGCACGGCGATCTTGCCCAGCGTCGAGACGTCGACGATGCCGGCTGCCCCGCGCACGGCCTTCGCTTCGCGCACATAGGCCTGCTCGACCGTCTCGCCGGGATCGCCATAGATCATAGGGCGCTGCCACAGGCCGGCCGCGTACAGGGTCGCGCCGTGCTCGACGTGCCAGTCGTGCATCGGCGTCAGCCGCTCGGGCTTGAGGTCGCCGTAGCGTTCCGCCGCCAGCGCGCCGAGCGACACGGCAGAATAGGGCGCGCGGAAGCGTGTGGTCCCCACTTCCGGGATCGGCCTGCCGAGCGCCTCGGCCATGATGGCGAGGCCCGGCACGTTCGAGGTCTTGCCCTGGTCGGTGGCCATGCCCAGCGTGGTGTAGCGCTTCAGGTGCTCGACCGAGCGAAAGCCCTCGCGATGGGCGAGCCGCACGTCCTCGGCGGTCACGTCGTGCTGGAAATCCACGAAGCTCTTGCCGTCCGCCCTGATCTCGAAGACCGGCGCGGGGTGCGGGCTTCCCGGCGCGGCCTCGACCTCGGGCAGGTCCGCCCGGGTCTGCGCGCCGCCCGCCGCCGCAAGGCCGGCCGAACGGCCGTCCACCATGGCTTCCAGCGTGGAGAAATTGCCGTTGAAGGCGCCGGCGCCGACCCATTTCTGCCCCGGGCGCGGCGGCAGGAAGGCCTGCAACTCGCCGTCCCACTGCGCCCTGGCGCCGGCCTGGCTGGCAAGATGGATGGCGGGCGACCAGCCGCCGGACATCGCCAGGCAATCGGCGGAGATGGCGCGCGCCTCGCCCGACAGGGCACCGCTTGCGGCATCGAAGCGCCGCACCTTGATGCCGGAAAGCGCCCTGGCGCCCTCTGTCGCCGCCACGGCGTGGCCGGTCAGCAGCTCCGCGCCCATCTGGCCGACGAGCATGCGCATGGCGGGCGAGACGTCGGCGCGCAGGTCGACGATCGCCGCCACCTGCGCGCCGGCCTCGTGCAGCGAAAGGGCAGCGCGATAGGCGGTGTCGTTGTTGGTGAAGAGCGCGATCTTCCCGCCCGGCAGCACGCCGAACTCGTTGGCGTAGCGCTCGGCCGCGCCCGCCAGCATGACCCCCGGCCGGTCGTTGCCGGGAAACACCAGCGGCCGCTCCAGCGCGCCGGTGGCCAGCACCACCGATCCGGCGCGGATCACCCAGTGGCGGTGGCGCGGCTCGCCCTTGTCCGGCCGCTCCTTGTGGTCGGAGACGCGTTCCAGGGCGGCAAGCGTGTTGCCGTCGTAATAGCCCCACACCGTCGTGCGCGGCAGCAGGCGCACGTTCTCGCGCTGCTCCAAATCCTCCGCCGTCGCCGCCGCCCAGTCCGCCGCCGGCTGGCCGTCGATCGTCTCGCCCGACCAGTTGGCGCTGCCGCCGAAGCGCGGGTCGAGCTCGGCCAGGATGACGCGGGCGCCGCTGTCGGCTGCGGCCTTGGCTGCCGTCAGCCCTGCCGGCCCGGAGCCGACCACGAGCACGTCGCAGAAGGCGTTCATGCGCTCGTAGCGGGCGGTGTCGGCCACCTTGCCGGCGCGGCCGAGGCCGGCGGCGCGGCGGATGAAA
>DAOKZN010000060.1:0-9728 GCA_035325625.1 Mesorhizobium sp.
GTTCGACAACGTCGCCTTCGGCCTGAAATACCGCAAGGTGCCGAAGCCGGAGATCGCGCGCAGGGTGGGCAAGGCGCTGGAGATGGTGCGGCTTCCCGGCTCGGAAAGGAAGCTGCCGTCGCAGCTCTCCGGCGGCCAGCAGCAGCGCATCGCGCTGGCGCGCGCCATCGTCTTCGAGCCCGAGGTGCTTTTGATGGACGAGCCGCTGTCGGCGCTCGACGCCAACATGCGCGAGGAAATGCGCGTCGAGATCAAGAAGATCCAGAAGGAGACCGGCATCACCGCCATCTTCGTGACGCACGATCAGGAGGAGGCGTTGTCCATGTCCGACCAGATCGTGGTGATGAACGCCGGCCGGATCGAGCAGATCGGCACCCCCGAGCAGGTCTATGCCGAGCCCGCCACGGCCTTCGTGGCCGATTTCCTCGGCAAGGCGAACATGCTGCCGGGCACCGTGTCGGCCGTGGACGGGCGCATGGCGACGATCGCCCTCGCCGCTGGCGGCAGCGTTACCGCGCTTTCGCCGCGGCCGCTCGCCACGGGCGACACGGTCACGCTGGTGGTGCGGCCGCAGAAGCTGCAGGTCGGCGCCGGCGCGAACAGGCTTGCCGGCAGGATCGTCTCGACCTCCTATCTCGGCGGCAGCGCCGTCTACGAGGTCGACATCGGCCGGGGCTCGATCGTGCGCGTCCACGCGCTGATCGACGGCAAGGCCGCGCGCGAGGGCGAGCCGGTGGAGATCGGCTTCGACCCCGCCGCCTGCGTCCTGCTGGATGCGCAGGGTTCGCGCATAGCGTGAGTTCCGAGGCAACGGCTTTGCTAACGCATGTCTCCCGAAAGTGGGAACCGGTTTCGGGATAAAGACATGCGTAAAATCAAGAGCCTGAAGTGTGCGGAGCGAATCTGAAAGATCGTGACACGCTTTAGGAAGCGCGTCCTTGGGCAGGGCATCGCCCCGCGCACGGATAGTCACCTGGCCGTGGCATCTCCGGCGGCCTGGCCGGCACCGAGAATGTCGGGATAGAGTGCGGCGGCCAGCCGGCGGATCGCATCCGCCGTGCGCGGGCCGAAACCGAGCATGTAAGGGCCGTCGAGCACGATCAGCGATTTTTCGCGGGCTGCCGGCGTGTTCGCCATCGCCGGCACCGAGAACACCTCGTCGGGCGTCGGGCCGCCCTTGCCGTCGCCCAGCATCAGGATCGTATCCGGCGCCGCCTCCAGAAACGCTTCCTCCGACGCCGCCTTGTAGCCCTTGAAGGCGCCGAACGGATTGCGGCCGCCGGCATAGGCTATGATGGCATCCGCGGCGGTTCCGCTGCCCGCGGCGGTGAGCCGGACGAGACCGTGCAGGAAGATCACCTTCCTGCGCGCGTGGTCGGGCACCTGGGCGACCAGCCGCAGCGCCGCATCGAAATCCGCGCTGACTGAACGGGCAAGCGCCCTGCCCTCTTCCTCGCGGCCCAGGACCGTCGCGATCAGCGCCACCTTCCTGAGGATGCCGGGGAGCGAGTTGTCCTCGGGAACGAAGACCACCTCGACCGACAGGGCCTTGAGGATGTCGACCGTTTCCGGCGGGCCGATGTCCTCCGACGCCAGGATGAGGTCCGGCCGCAGCGCCAGCAGGCCCTCCACCGAAAGCGTGCGCCTGTAGCCGACATTGGGCTTGGCCAGCGCTTCCTGCGGATATCTGCTGCTGCGGTCCACGGCGACGATCCGCTCGCCGGCGCCGAGCGCAAACGCGATCTCGCTGACATCGGGACCCAGGGTCATGATTCGCGCGGTCGAGCCGATCTTCACCTCGCGGCCGAAGGCGTCGACCACCGTCTGCGCGGCGGCAAGCCCGGTCTGCAAGAGGAACAGGGCCAGCAGCAGCGCCCCGGCCGTCGCACCCCGCGCCTTCCATCCTGCATGTTTTCCCACGCCCGCCCGGCTCAACGAATGCATGGCCATGTCCTGCTCCTGCTTCCTATGCCGCCTATGCCGCTTGCATAGGCCAGCGCGGCCGGCTTGTAAATTTAACATGACAAAGAGAGTCATATTAATTGACAGGCATCCGGCGCGTGCCCTATTCAGCATTCACTCCAGCCTGCCAGGTCGCCGGAAACGGCCACAGCCAGCCACTCCATCATCGAAACGATCCGATCGCGCCCGGATGGGCCGATCCGTGCGGGACTATTGGGGGATCCATGACATCGATCTGGCGAACACGTTGCCTGGCGGGGACCGCGCTGGCCGGTTCAGTCGCCCTTACGGTATTCTCGGCGGCGGTATTCTCGGGGGCGGCCCACGCCCAGCAGCCGGACGCGACGGCAGGCGACAAGAAAGGCCGCCTCACGCTGCTCGACCGCATCACCATCTCCGCGACGAAGGTGAAGGAGGCCGTCATCGACGCGCTCGCCGCCGAAAGCAGCGTCGATGAGGAGGAGCTGAACCGCATCCAGCCCGACACGGCGGCGGACATCTTCCGCGCCACCCCGGGCGTCGCCGCCTCGATGAACGGCGACGACCCTGCGACCGCGATCAACATCCGCGGCCTGGAACAGTACGGCCGCGTGGTGGTGACGCTGGACGGCGCGCGGCAGGACTACTGGCGCGTCGGCCACGGGTCCGGCTCCTTCTACGTCGAGCCGGAACTGATCAAGGAGGCGACAGTGATCCGGGGGCCGGTTTCGAACGCCTACGGGTCCGGCAGCATAGGCGGCGTAGTCTCCTTCGAGACCAAGGATGCCGGGGACTTCCTCAAGGCAGACGAAAGCTGGGCCCTGTCGGAGCGGCTCGGCTACGAGACGAACGGCGACGGCAGCACCACCAGTACCACGGGCGCCTACCGCTTCAGCGAGAACGCCGACATCATCGGCAACATCGTCTACCGCGACCGGGACGCCTACAAGGACGGCAACGGAGACCTCGTGCCCTGGACCGGCGAGAGCGTGGCGAGCGGCTATGTGAAGGCGACGCTGCGGCCGGCAGACGGGCACGAACTGAAGCTCGGCGCCATCCTCCAGGGCTACAGCGACTACATAACCGGGTCGAGCGGCTCCACCTCCGCCACGCTGAGCCGCTACGATGCCGACACCACCAACCAGACCTACACGGCCTCCTACAACTGGCGGCCCGACGACAACCGGCTGATCGATCTGGACGCCAACCTCTATTACAACCGCACCAGGGCGGACCAGTCCCAGGTCTGGCCGGCGTCCGCCATCGGCAACTCCCGCTACTACGACGTCGCCACGACCGGCTTCAACGTCCGCAACTCGTCGCGCTTCGACGCGTGGGACATGGTGCACACCGTCACCTACGGCCTCGACTACTACTACCTGACCGGTTCGTCGGACGCCTCGCATTTCGGCTCCGGCGAGCAGCAGGGCTATGGCGGTTTCGTGCAATGGCAGGGCGACTATGCCGAGTGGCTGCAGTTCATCGCGGCCGTCCGCTACGACGGCTACCAGCTCGACGGCCAGACCAGGACCAACCCGCCGGTGGATGCCTCGATCTCCGGCAACCGCTGGTCGCCGCGCCTCACCGTGGGCGTGACGCCGGTCACCGGCTTCCAGCTCTACGGCACCTATTCGGAGGGATACCGCGCGCCCGGCCTGCAGGACGTCTATCGCGGCGGCGGCGCGCACGGCTCGGGCGACAGCTACGTGCCGAACCTGATGCTGGAGCCGGAAACCGCGCGAAGCTGGGAAGCGGGCGTCAACCTGAAATACAACGACGTGCTGGCGGCGGGAGACCTGCTGCGCGCCAAGCTCAACTTCTTCCACACCAACGTCGACGACTATATCGACGTCGACCTGACGACCCTGCCGCGCACGGCCATCAACATCGGCGACGCCCGCCTCAAGGGCTTCGAGGCGGAAGGCATCTACGACTATGGCTGGGGCTTCGTGAACCTCAGCGGCGCCGTGATCGACGCCAAGATCCTCAACGGCGTCTATGCCGGGCAGCCGCTCAACAACACGCCGCTCGACCGCTTCGCCGCGACCGTCGGCTTCAGGGCGTTCGAGGACAGGCTGACCTGGGGCGCGCAATATCTGAGCATCGGCAAGATCACCCGCACCAGCCGCACCAACCCCAATGCCGCTCCGGTCGAGAACGATGGCTTCGACCTCGTCAACGTCTTCGCGAACTGGCAGATCAACGATCATGTCAGGCTCGACCTCGGCGTCGATAACGTCTTCAACGTCGCCTACACCGACCCCCAGAGCGCGTGGTCGACCACAGCGGCGACCGAGGAGGGCAAGGGCAGGACCTTCAAGATCGCCGTGACCGGGCGGATCGGCGGCTGACGAATGGTGGATCGGAAATGAACATGCTGACATGCCACGCCGAACTGCGCCTGCGCCAGTTGCCGGACTACCTCCCCCGGATCGTGGACCGGCTGGCCAGTTTCGAGGCCGACGTCGAGGAAAGGGCCGACGGTGCCGACTTCACCTACGGCTTCGGCTCGGCCTCGCTGCGGACGAGCAGCGCCGGACTGGCCATGGAACTGCAGGCGCGCAGCGCGGACGGCCTCCAGCGCGTGAGGGAACTGGTCACGGTCGCCGTGCAGATCTACGCCAGGCAGGAGAGCCCGGAGATCGTCTGGCGCGGAGACCTGGCGGGGGACCGCAACCTGGCGACGTTCCGCAAGATGCGGGTCCGCCATGTGGAAACGGTCACGCCGCACATGCGCCGGGTGCGGCTCGAAGGCGAGAACCTTTCCCGCTACGGGCAGTTCGGCGGCCTGCATATCCGCATGCTCTTTCCAACTCCCGCCAATCCCGATCCCGTCTGGCCGCTGGCGGGCCCGAACGGGCTGCCGCTGTGGCCATCCGAGGAGCGGAGGCCGGTGGCGCGCGTCTACACCATCCGCCGGCTGGACGCGCAAGCGGGCTTCATGGACGTCGATTTCGTCATGCATGGCGAGGGCGGCAGCGCCGAAGGCATCGCGGCCGCCTGGGCGCAGCAGGCCAGGGCGGGCGACGAGGTCGGCATCATCGGCCCGCTGGGCCGACCCATCCGCCAGACCGGATGGTACGTGCTGGGCTGCGACGAGACCGGCCTGCCCGCCGCGAGCCGCATACTGGAGCAGCTTGCCCCGGAAACGCGCGGCGTGGCCTTCATCGAGGTGGCGG
The DNA here is from genome assembly GCA_035325625.1 of Mesorhizobium sp. Classification (GTDB taxonomy): domain Bacteria; phylum Pseudomonadota; class Alphaproteobacteria; order Rhizobiales; family Rhizobiaceae; genus Mesorhizobium. The sequence continues at coordinate 5,121 of DAOKZN010000060.1, forward strand.
ACGAGGCGGAACGGCAGCCGATAAGCCACCCCGCCGGCATGAGCGTGAACTGGATCTTCCGCAACGGCGTGCCGGCCGGCGAGCACGCGCAACTGGTGGAGACGGTGGCGGGCGTCGAATGGCCGGCGCAGGGGTCGCGCTTCGGCTGGTTCGCCGCCGAGGCGGAAGCCGCCCGCAAGCTGCGCGACCATTGGCGCAACGGGCTTTCCTACGGCCGCGACGAGACGCTGGTGGCCGGCTACTGGCAACGGGGCAAGACCGGCGTCATGGCCGGATAGGCGCAAACGGCGCGCCTGCCTGCCCCCGGCAGCGCTTTCCCGGCGCAACCGCGCCGACCACGCCACTTCCAGCCCCTGCCCCCTCGCCTGCCGCGCCGCCGCATCCGGCCGGCGGCACGCCCTGCCCATTCCATGCCGGCACGCGGAAGCACCGGCAGCCCGATCATCTTGCCTGACATCCTTTCATTGCCGCGGCAGCCATGCCCGACCGGCGGCGCGGGCGAGCGTCCGGCAGCCGGCACCAGCCGCCTGCAAGATTCTTGTTGCAAACAATTCTCAATTGCATCAATAGAAGATGCGAATGAGATTGAATAGCAACAGGGAGATGCCTGCGCATGCGCGATGGAACAAGACGGTCGATCCTGGCCGCAACGATAGGGGCGGCGCTCGCCGGCATGCTGGCCTCCGTGCCGGCGACGGCCCAGGAAAAATTCAAGGCGGTGACCACCTTCACCGTCATCGCCGACATGGCCAGGAACGTCGCGGGCAATGCGGCGGTGGTGGAATCCATCACCAGGCCGGGCGCGGAGATCCACAACTACGCGCCGACGCCCGGCGACATCCAGCGAGCGCAGGGCGCGAAGCTCGTGCTGTGGAACGGGCTCAACCTCGAACTCTGGTTCGAGAAGTTCTTCCAGAACCTGCACGGCGTGCCGGGCGCGGTCGTCTCGGAAGGGGTGGAGCCGATGGGCATCGCCGAAGGTCCCTATGCCGGCAAGCCCAACCCGCACGCCTGGATGTCGCCGAGGAATGCGCTGGTCTATGTCGACAACATCCGCGACGCCTTCGTCGAGCACGACCCGGCGAATGCCGCGACCTATCGGGCCAATGCGGAAAGCTACAAGCGCGAGATCGAGGCGATGGTCGCGCCGATCCGCGAGAAGCTCGACCGGATCCCCCAGGACAAGCGCTGGCTGGTGTCGAGCGAGGGCGCCTTTTCCTATCTCGCCCGCGATTTCGGCCTGAAGGAGCTTTACCTGTGGCCCATCAATGCCGACCAGCAGGGCACGCCCCAGCAGGTGCGCAAGGTGATCGACGCGGTCAAGGCCAACGGGATTCCCACCGTGTTCAGCGAAAGCACGGTATCCGACAAGCCCGCCCGGCAGGTGGCGCGCGAGACCGGCGCGCATTACGGCGGCGTGCTCCATGTCGACTCGCTCAGCGAGGCGGACGGGCCGGTGCCGACCTATATCGACCTTCTGCGCGTCACCTCCGACACGGTCGAGAAGGGCCTTGCCGAAGGCCTGTCGCAATGACGGCACCTGTCGAGACGCCCGTCCGCCCCGGCGGCGCCGGAGCGGGCATCGCGGTCCGGGACGCCACCGTCACCTACCGCAACGGCCACACCGCATTGCGCAGCGCGAGCTTCGAGATCCCGACCAGCACGATCACGGCGCTGGTCGGCGTCAACGGCTCCGGCAAGTCGACCCTGTTCAAGGCGATCATGGGCTTCGTGCGGCTGGCCGGAGGCGGCATCCGCGTGCTCGGCATGCCCGTGGCCGAAGCGCTCAGGAAGAACCTCGTGGCCTATGTGCCGCAGGCCGAGGAGGTCGACTGGAACTTCCCCGTGCTGGTCGAGGATGTCGTCATGATGGGCCGCTACGGCCATATGGGCATGATGCGCATCGCCAGGGCGGCCGACCACGCGGCCGTCGCGAAGGCGCTTGCCCGCGTCAACATGGGCGAGTTCCGCAAGCGCCAGATCGGCGAGCTTTCCGGCGGCCAGAAGAAGCGCGTCTTCCTGGCCCGCGCGCTGGCCCAGGACGGGCGCGTGATCCTGCTCGACGAGCCGTTCACCGGCGTCGACGTCAAGACGGAGGACGCCATCATCGACCTGCTGCGCGAGTTGCGGGACGAGGGCCGCGTGATGCTGGTCTCCACCCACAATCTCGGCAGCGTGCCGGAATTCTGCGACCGCACGGTGCTGGTCAGGAACACGGTGCTCGCCTACGGGCCGACGGCGGAGACCTTCACCCAGGCCAATCTGGAAAAGGCCTTCGGCGGCGTGCTGCGCCATTTCGTGCTCGGCGGCGCCGGGCTGCACGCGGACGACGACCGCCGGCGCCTCGCCGTCATCACCGACGACGAGCGGCCGCTGGTCTTTTACGGCGAGAACGGCTCGATGAAGCAGAAGAACCGGGAGGCCGGCGAATGATCGCACTGCTTTCCGAGCCGTTCACCTACCAGTACATGCTGAACGCCATGTGGGTGTCGGCGCTGGTGGGCGGCGTGTGCGCCTTCCTGTCCTGCTATCTCATGCTGAAAGGCTGGTCGCTGATCGGCGACGCGCTCTCGCATTCGATCGTTCCGGGCGTGGCGGGCGCCTACATGCTGGGCCTGCCCTTCTCCATCGGGGCCTTCTTCTCCGGCGGACTGGCGGCGGCGGCCATGCTGTTCCTCAGCCAGCGCACCAGGCTGAAGGAGGACGCCATCATCGGGCTGATCTTCTCCTCCTTCTTCGGGCTCGGCCTGTTCATGGTGTCGCTGTCGCCCGCCTCGGTGAACATCCAGACCATCGTGCTCGGCAACGTGCTCGCCATCACGCCGCAGGACACGCTGCAGCTCGCCGTCATCGGCTTCGTGTCGCTGGCCGTGCTGCTGGTGAAATGGAAGGACCTGATGGTCACCTTCTTCGACGAAAGCCATGCCCGCACCATCGGCCTCAACCCGGCCGCGCTCAAGGTCATGTTCTTCACGCTGCTTTCGGCCTCCACGGTGGCCGCGCTCCAGACGGTGGGGGCGTTCCTGGTCATCTGCATGGTGGTGACGCCCGGCGCCACGGCCTATCTGCTGACCGACCGTTTTCCGCGCCTGCTCGTGATCGCGGTCGTCATCGGCGCCGCCACCAGCTTCGCCGGCGCCTATGCCAGCTATTTCCTCGACGGCGCCACCGGCGGCATCATCGTCGTGCTGCAGACGCTGATCTTCCTTGCCGCCTTCTTCCTCGCGCCCAAGCACGGGTTGCTGGCGGCGCGCCGCCGCGCCGCGCAGGCGCTGGAGGCCGCACCATGAGCATTACCGAAACCCTGCTCGCGCCGTTCCAGTTCGGCTTCATGGTCAATGCGCTGATCATCTCGGTGCTGGTCGCGGTTCCCACCGCGCTGCTCTCCTGCTTCCTCGTGCTCAAGGGCTGGTCGCTGATGGGCGACGCCATCAGCCACGCCGTCTTTCCCGGCGTCGTGATTGCCTACATCGTTGGCATTCCCTATTCGGTCGGGGCCTTCGCCGCCGGCATGGTGTGCGCCGTCGCCACCGGCTTTCTCAAGGACAACAGCCGCATCAAGCAGGACACGGTGATGGGCATCGTCTTTTCCGGCATGTTCGGCCTCGGCCTCGTGCTCTACGTGAAGATCCAGTCCGACGTGCATCTCGACCACATCCTGTTCGGCGACATGCTGGGCGTCGGCCTCCGCGACATTGTCGAGACCGCGGTGATCGCGGCCGTCACGGCGGGCATGATCGGCCTCAAATGGCGGGATTTCCTGCTGCACGCCTTCGACCCGGCACAGGCGCGGGCGGTCGGGCTGCGGGTCGACCTGCTGCATTACGGCCTGCTCTGCCTGATCTCGCTGACCATCGTGGGCGCGCTGAAGGCGGTGGGCATCATCCTGGCCATCGCCATGCTGATCGCGCCGGGGGCCATCGCATTCCTGCTGACGAGGAGGTTCGGCGCCATGCTGGCATTGGCGGTGCTGATCGCCGTCGCCGCGTCCTTCCTCGGCGTCTACCTGTCGTTCTTCATCGACAGCGCGCCGGCGCCGACGATCGTGCTGCTGCTGGCAGCGGCCTTCATCGCGGCCTTCCTCGTGGCGACGAAACGGGCCGCGCGAACGGAAACGGGCTGCGCGGATGGTTGACGGCCGCCTGCTTCAGGTGCCCGGTCGGTCGCGGCCCTTTTGCTTCTTCAGGGGCCGCACGTAAATCTCGAGCTTGTGGCTGACGATGGCGAAGCCGTGCCTGCGGGCGATCTCCTCCTGCAGGCGCTCGATCTCCGGCGACTGGAACTCGATCACGTCGCCAGTCTCCACATCGATCAGATGGTCGTGGTGCTCGCGCGGCGCGGCCTCGTAGCGGGCCCGGCCGTCGCCGAAGGTATGGCGCTCCAGCACGCCCTTCTCGCGCAGGAGATTGACGGTGCGATAGACGGTTGCGACCGAAATCGACGGCTCGATCGCCGTCACGCGGCGATGCAGTTCGACCACGTCGGGATGGTCGCTCGAATCGAACAGGACCTGCATGATGATGCGACGCGGGCTCGTGAGCCTCAGCCCGAACTCCTTGCAAAGAGCCTCGATGCTGCGTTCCAATCTGCGATTCTCCAGCTATCCCC
>DAOKZN010000061.1:0-7474 GCA_035325625.1 Mesorhizobium sp.
TTTTCGCCGAAGTCCGGAGCAAGGCCCGTCCCCCGCCTATGCCGGACACTGCGGCAGCCTCATCCCCCCTCTCCGGGCTGCCGCATCGTTTCGAGTAGCGCCGCCGTGGTTCCCCCTCCGCCACGGCGGCATTTTTTTTGCCCTGCACGCCAATCTTGATAAATGTACACTTTTTGTGTATTTCATATATCGTTTGGATTTCTTCGTCGCTTCGATTTCAATGCAGTGAAATCGGGGGCGGTTCGTGGAATTCGAATGGGACGAGACGAAGCGGGAACAGGTCATCGGGGAACGCCGCGTCGACATGGTCTATGCAGCCCAGATCTTCGAGGGCGAGGTTCTTACCCGGATCGATGATCGTGGCGACTACGGCGAGGTCCGTTTCATCTCTCTCGGCATGGTCGATGACGAATGCTTCGTCGTCGTTCATACCGAACGGGGCGGCGTCACAAGGTTGATCACGGCATGGAAGGGAGGCCGCAATGAGCGATCCCAATATCAAGCGGGCCTCGCTCGCCGAAATCAGGAAGATGAAGGCGGCGGGTGAGCTTTTCCACGATCCAACCGCGCCTGCCGGCGAGGATCTTGGACCCGAGTTCTGGGCGAAGGCGAGGATCGAGGCGCCGAGGAAGCCACGTTCTGTGCACCTCAAGCTCGATCCGGACGTGTTCGACTACTTTTACAAGCAGAGCAAGGGCAAAGGGCATCTCACGCGGATGCAGAATGTCCTGAAAGCCTATGTGAACGCGCATCGGTGAAGCTGCTTTCCAATACCGGAAAGCAATCCCTTCCCGTTTCGCCGTGTCGCTATTAGGGTTGCCGCGCAGAATCGAAAGGCAATCCACAATGTCCGCGCTTTCCCCCGTTCTCGATCGTCTCGACAGCAATCTCGACCAGAGCCTGGAGCGGCTGTTTAAGCTTCTGCGCATCAAGTCGATCTCGACCGATCCCGATTTCGCCGCCGACTGCCGCAAGGCGGCCGAATGGCTGGTGGCGGACCTGAAGACCATTGGCTTCGACGCCTCGGTGCGCGGCACGCCCGGCCATCCCATGGTCGTGGCTCATCATGAAGGCCCGGAAGGCAGCCCGCATGTGCTGTTCTACGGCCATTACGACGTGCAGCCGGTCGACCCGCTCGACCTGTGGCAGGACGATCCCTTCGCGCCGGCACTGAAGGAGATCGAGCCCGGCCGCAAGGTCATCACCGGACGCGGTTCAGCCGACGACAAGGGCCAGCTCATGACCTTCGTCGAAGCCTGCCGCGCCTGGAAGGCGGTGCATGGCGGTCTTCCCTGCCGCACTACGCTGCTGTTCGAGGGCGAGGAAGAAAGCGGCTCGCCGTCGCTCAAGCCATTCCTGGAGGCCAATGCCGAAGAGCTGAAGGCCGATTTCGCGCTGGTGTGCGACACCGGCATGTGGGATCGCGATACGCCTGCCATTTCCACGGCCCTGCGCGGACTGGTGGGCGAGGAGGTGGTGGTCCACGCTGCCGACCGCGACCTGCATTCGGGCGAGTTCGGCGGCGCTGCCGCCAACCCGATCCGCATCCTGTCGCGGGTTCTCGCCGATATCCATGACGAGAATGGCCGCGTGACCATTCCCGGCTTCTACGACGGCGTCGAGGAAACGCCCTCGCAGGTGCTGAAGTCGTGGGAGACGCTGGGCGAGACGGCCGAGTCCTTCCTCGGTCAGGTGGGGCTGTCGATTCCCGCCGGCGAGAAGGGCAGGTCGGTGCTCGAACTGGTCTGGGCGCGCCCGACTGCGGAGTTCAACGGCATCACCGGCGGTTACACCGGCAAGGGCTTCAAGACGGTGATCGCGTCGCAGGCCTCGGCCAAGGTGTCGTTCCGCCTCGTGCACAAGCAGGACCCGGCGAAGATCCGCGCCGCCTTCCGCAAATTCGTCGAGGAGCGCATTCCGGCCGACTGCTCGGCCGAGTTCCATCAGCATGGCGGCTCGCCCGCCATCCAGCTTTCCTACGACTCGCCGTTCCTGGCCAAGGCCAAGGACGCGCTGTCCGACGAATGGCCGAAGCCGGCGGTGATGATCGCCATGGGCGGCTCTATTCCGATCGTCGGAGATTTCCAGACCTATCTCGGCATGGAATCCCTGCTTGTCGGTTTCGGTCTTTCCGACGACCGCATCCATTCGCCCAACGAGAAATACGAGCTGTCGTCCTTCCACAAGGGGCAGCGCTCGTGGGCACGCATTCTCGCCGCGCTGACCGCGAAGGGCTGAAACAGAACATGACCAATACCAAGATCCGCTTCCACAAGGGCGACCTGCCGGACCTTTCCCGCTACGATGTCGAGGCGGTGGCCATCGACACCGAGACGCTCGGGCTCAATCCGCACCGCGACCGGCTGTGCGTGGTGCAGCTTTCGCCCGGCGACGGCACGGCCGACGTCGTCCAGATCGCGCCGGGGCAGAAGCGGGCGCCGAACCTCGTGAGCCTGCTGAAGAACCGCAAGGTGACGAAGCTTTTCCACTTCGGCCGCTTCGACATCGCCGTGCTCTATCACGCCTTCGGCGCCATGGCGGAGCCGGTATTCTGCACCAAGATCGCCTCGCGGCTAACCCGCACCTACACCGACCGGCACGGGCTGAAGGACATCTGCGGCGAGCTGCTGGGGGTGACGATCTCCAAGCAGCAGCAGTCGTCCGACTGGGCGGCCGAGACGCTGTCGCCCGAGCAGCTCGAATATGCGGCTTCCGACGTGCTCTACCTGCACCGGCTGCGCGAGGTGCTGGCGGGGCGGCTGGCGCGCGAGGGGCGGGCGCGCGAGGCCGAAGCCTGCTTCCGCTTCCTGCCCACCCGCGCCAGGCTCGACCTTATGGGGTGGGCGGAAGAGGATATTTTTGCCCATAGCTGATGCATGGCTGGCTGGCGGACAGCCGCCGCGGCAAGCGGATGGAACCGCGCCGGCGCGCATGCGTTGTGCGACGGTCTCGAACGAGGGGAAGGACATGTCCGAACGCCAGCCGATCGCAAGCGCGCCGAAGGACGGCCGCAAGATCACCGTCTACTGGACCGACGGCGACGGGGTGATGAACGAATCCATCGCCCGCTGGGACGACGGTGCCTGGTGGGCCTATACCGATTCCAGCACCCAGAAGAAGATCGAGCCGGCAAGCTGGCGCCCGTCCTCCGACGACGAGGACTGAAGCCGCCCGGCAGGACCGGGATTCGCCGGAATTTACCCCCAGCGGAATTTACCTCCGCCCCTGACCCTTCCCCACAAGGGGGAGGGGAGGCGGCACTGCCGCCTCGTTCGTCGATCGTCCGGTCAGCAAAGCGTTGGATTTCCAAAGAACCCGCTTCGCTTCCTCCGTCTTCCTGCGTTAGCCTGCACAGGTTGCAACCCGTGGTCGATTCGGGGCGGCGGTCTCGGCGTCGGCTGCTTTAGGAGGACTTCTTCATGGGCATCGAAAGCCTGATCGTCTTTCTCATCGTCGGCGCCATCGCCGGCTGGCTGGCAGGGCTTGTCGTCAAGGGCTACGGCTTCGGCCTGATCGGCAATATCGTCGTCGGCATCGTCGGCGCTCTCATTGCCGGCTGGCTGTTTCCCGCGCTGGGCATCAGCCTTGGCAGCGGCATACTGGCGGCCATCATCCATTCGGCCATCGGCGCCATCATCCTGCTGGTGCTGATCCGGCTGGTGAAGTCCGCCTGACGGCACGGAAACGGGAAAGCCGGCTGCCCGATGCGGCAAGCCGGCACTTCAGTGTCTGGATTTTTCGCGGCACGCCCTGCGGCTTTATCGCGTGGCGTGCCGGGTCCGGTGCTGCTCGGCGGCCAGCGGCGCCGGGCCGCCGTCGACCAGAAGCCCGGTGATGCGCGCAAACCCGGCAAACGACTTTCTCGCCTCTTCGGCGCTCATCTGGGCGGCCATGGCCGCCGCGCAGCAGTTGAGGGCGCAACGATAGACCGGGCCGCGGCGCCCGACCGGCCATTCGCGCAGGAAGATCATCGCATCGGCGACATTGTCTATCTCCTCGACGGGATGACCGGGGCCGCGCGACAGGCGCACAGTCGAAAAGAACTGCAGTCGGTTCATAGACTACCTCCCCGTACGGACCGCAATTTCGGTGGTTAACCTTTATTAACGTGTCGGTACCGCTTTGGTTCCGGGCCGCCCATCAAAAAAAACAGCCCGCCGCGAGGGGGTGTCGCAGCGGGCCATGAGTAGGGCATGAAGGGTCATGCCCGTGGTCCCGGAGGGCGGGGCCGGCCATATAACGCGCAGCGGAGACCGCGGTTCCGCGCGGAACGAGAAAAGAGCCGCCCGGGATCGCGCCGCCGTTCCGCGCCTGGCTCTAAGGGTGCTGGCCGAAATATTTCGCCCGTATCTTTTCGATCTCCCCGCCGTCATGCATCCAGATGATCGCCAGCGAGGCGGGCTTCGCCAGAGGGCTGCCGGGGGTGAAGGCGAACCCGTATTTGTTTGGGCGGAAGATGTTGCCGACGACATCCAGCGTCAGGTCCAGATGGGTATGGGCGTAATATTCGAGGACGCTGCTGTCGCCCACGATCGCGGAGATGTCGTCGTCGAAAAGGGCCGCCACGGCATCTTCGAGCCTGGCGAACGGCCTGGTGGTGATGAAGGCGGACCGCATATATTCCTCGGACAGGCTGCCGCCCTGCACGCCGACGACCTTGTCGTTCAGGTCGGCGACGCTGTTGATCTCGTTGGTGATCTGGGATGCCGTCATCACGCTGGTCACCGACGAGGTGACATAGGCGATGATGGCGACGCCGCACACCATCCACACGGCCTGCCAGACGCGGCCCACCCAGCCGAGCAGGTTCCTGCGGCTGGTGCGTCCGGTCGTGGCTATGGACATGACATGGTAGAAGCTCTCCGCCAGGCCGTCGCGCCACCGCTTCGGGAAGCCCGTGTCGAACCGCCTGTCGAAAAGCGTCAGGAGCGTCGTTGCGATGAGAAGGGCGAAGGCCAGCCACGCATAATTCATGAGGTGCCCGGCATCGCCGAGATTGTCCACGACCTCCGAAAAGCTGGAGCCTTCGCGGGAATCCACCATCACGCGCAGGCCGTCGTCGAACCAGGGGTAGGAGAAGTCCGCCATCTCCGCCCGCTTGCCGGTGACGCTGAGGTTCGTGACCGCCGCCTGCACCGTGCCGTTGGCGACGGCATCGACCAGCTCCGCATAGGTGCCGAACTCCTTGTAGTCGGAGACCAGTTTCAGGCGCGCGGCCACACGTTCCCAGACCTCGATCGCCATGCCGGAATAGCTGCCGTCTCCTTCGGCGACGATGAAGGGAGCGCTGACATATATGCCGACATTGACGACCTGCGGGGACGGTTGTGCCTCCTGCGTGAAAGCGGGAGACGCCAGAAGCATTGCCGAAATCGCCACCAGGGCCGAAATCAGCCATTTCCGAAGGGAAGCGGGGTTCGCTTGAAGCCGCATCTCGAAGCACCAGCCATTCGCAAATTTTGCGGAAGTTTCCAGACATTCATTACGAATATCTTGCATTACGAATATCTTGCATTGCGGATATCCTGATCGGCAGCGCGGCCTTTACGCCGCTGCCGGGGGAACCGGTCCTTAACCCGCCCTTAAATCGCCGCATCTAGTGTTCACGGGCAACGCCATCGGCACCGGGACACTATCGAAAGCACATGGCGAGCCGCCGCGACAGACGCATCGAGCCCAGCTTCGAAAGGCCGTCGCAGGCGACGCCGGCGGACGGTTTCTCGGTGAGCGAGGAGGACCGCGTCGTGCCGGGCAACCGCAAGGCTTCCGCGAAACGCCGGCCCGCAAAGGCTTCGGCAAAGCCCAGAGCCGCCCGTGGCGGCCGCAGGCGCCGGCGCGGCCTAGCCGGCCTTTTCGGGCGCCTCGTCTACTGGTGCTTCGTGCTGGCCATCTGGGGCGGCATCGCCGCAGCCGGCCTGGTGGTCTATTACGGCGCCAAGATGCCGGCGGCCACGACCTGGGCCATTCCCGAGCGCGCGCCCAACATCAAGATCGTCTCGGTGGACGGGCATCTCGTCGCCAACCGCGGCATGAGCGGCGGCGAGGCCGTCAGCCTCAAGCAGATGTCGCCCTACATCCCCGAGGCCGTCATCGCCATCGAGGACCGCCGCTTCTACTCGCATTTCGGCATCGACCCGATCGGGCTGGCGCGCGCCATGCTCACCAACCTGACGGGCGGGCGCTTCAGCCAGGGCGGCTCCACCATCACCCAGCAGCTTGCCAAGAACCTGTTCCTGACGCCCGACCGCACGCTGGAGCGCAAGGTGCAGGAGGTGCTGCTGGCGCTGTGGCTGGAGCAGAAGCACAGCAAGGACCAGATCCTCGAAATGTACCTCAACCGGGTCTATTTCGGCTCCGGCGCCTATGGGGTGGAAGCGGCCTCGCGCCGTTATTTCGGCAAGGGCGCGCGCGACGTGTCGCTGGCCGAGGCGGCGCTGCTGGCCGGCCTGCTCAAGGCGCCCTCGCGGCTTTCGCCGGCACGCGACCCCAAGGCCGCCGAGGAGCGTTCGCAGCTCGTGCTGGCGGCCATGCGCGACGAGGGCATGGTCAACGGCAAGGAACTGGCCGGTGCCATGAGCGCGCCGGCCACCCGTGCGCCCTCCTACTGGACGGGCTCGGAAAACTATGTGGCCGACACGGTGATGGAGGAATTGCCCGACCTGATCGGCGACGTGCGCGGCGACATCGTGGTCGACACCACGATCGACCTGACCCTGCAAAAGCTGGCCGAGAAGTCGATCCGCCGGCTGATCGACCAGAACGGCAAGAAGCTCAACGTCTCCCAGGGCGCGCTGGTCTCCATCGACAATTCCGGCGCTGTGCGCGCCATGGTCGGCGGCTACGACTATTCGACCAGCCAGTTCGACCGCGCCTCGGAGGCGCGGCGCCAGCCCGGCTCGGCCTTCAAGCCGTTCGTCTACATGGCGGCGCTGGAGGACGGCCGCACGCCCGACAGCGTGCGCAACGATGCGCCGGTCAGGATCGGCAACTGGACCCCGGCCAATTTCGGCGGCAAGTATTACGGCAAGGTCACGCTGGCCACGGCGCTGGCCAAGTCGCTGAACTCGGTGGCCGCGCAGCTTGCCATGGAGGTCGGGCCGAAGGCGGTGGTGGAGGCGGCGCGCCGCATGGGCATCGATTCGCCGCTCCAGGCCAACACCTCGATCGCGCTCGGCACCTCCGAGGTGACGCCGCTGGAACTGACCTCGGCCTATGTGCCGTTCGCCAACGGCGGCTATCGCCCGCAGGTGCATTTCATCCGCCGCATCACCGGCGCCGACGGCAAGCTGCTCTATTCCTTCGACGGCGGCAGCGCGCCGCGCGTCGTCAGCCCCCAGGTGGTGGGCATGATGAACTCGATGATGGCCGGAACCGTGCGCAGCGGCACCGCCACCAAGGCTGCCTTCGGCTGGCCCTCGGCCGGCAAGACCGGCACCAGCCAGAACTCGCGCGACGCCTGGTTCGTCGGCTACAC
>DAOKZN010000061.1:7574-9703 GCA_035325625.1 Mesorhizobium sp.
TTCTTCGCGCCGATCATGCTGGCGCGCGGCCTGTTCAAGGAACTGGCGGCGGCCAAGGGCGCCATCGTCAACGTCACCTCGATCGCCGGAACGCGCGTGCATCCGTTCGCCGGCACCGCATACGCCACCTCGAAGGCCGCGCTGGGCGCGCTGACGCGCGAGATGGCGCACGACTTCGGCCCGCACGGCATCCGCGTCAACGCCATCGCGCCGGGCGAGATCGACACGGCGATCCTGTCGCCCGGCACGGAGAAGATCGTCGAGGCGATCCCGCTGCGCCGGCTCGGCACCACGGCCGAGGTGGCCGACACCATCTACTTCCTGTGCTCGACCCAGGCGTCCTATGTCACCGGCGCCGAAATCCACATCAATGGCGGCCAGCACGTCTGAGCGCCCGGCCGGCGAGATGCCGGCACGTCCATGACACGACCGGGGTTCTCGCCGGCAGGGAAACGTGCCGCGGATGCGCCGCTCGGGCGGGACTGCGCTGGCGGCTCGTTGTTTTCCTAATTTCTACAAAAACTATAGAATTTAGAAAATTATGGTTTGGCGATCATCTCGCCATACTGCCCGAACGGCCGGAAACGGCGCGTGGGGCGGCGTGCCGGCTCCGCGAATCCAACGGGTGTGGAATGTTTTTCTCCCGCCTGTGACGCCTGCGCAAAAGCGATTGCCTGCCGCGACGGGCGGCGCGAGTGCGTTTCTTCTGGCCGGCGGCGTGTCCGCGTAAAAATGCCAATTCAATCAGGATTTTATCGTGATGCCGCATGCCGCGCCGAAGCTCAACGCGTTTCCCGTCTTCCTGCGGGTCGAGGGGCGCGTTGTGGCCATCGTCGGCGAGGGCGAGGAGGCGCTGGCCAAGGCCCGCCTGATCGGCCAGTCCGCCGCCGAGCTGCGCATCGTGGCGGCTGAGCCCGAGGCCGCGCTTGCGGCCTTCATCGCGGAACATGGCGCTGCCCATATCCGAGCGGCCTATGCGCCGCAGCATCTGGAGGGCGCCGCCCTGGTGTTCGCCGCCTCCGGCGATGCAGCGCTCGACGCGCGCGTGTCGGCGGATGCGCGCCGGCTGGGCATCCCGGTTAATGCGGTGGACCGGCCGGAATTGTGCGACTTCTTCACGCCCGCGCTGGTCAACCGTGCGCCGGTGGCGGTGGCCATCGGCACGGAAGGAGCGGGGCCGGTGCTGGCGCAGATGATCCGCGCCCGGATCGACCGCATGCTTGCGCCTTCGCTCGGGCCGCTGGCCGCGCTCGCCGCCTCCTTCCGCGAGGCCGCGGAGAAGCTGCTGCCCAGGGGCGCCGCCCGCCGCCGCTTCTGGAGCGAGTTCTTCGCCGGGGCGCCGGCCCGCGCCATGGAGGCGGGCGAGGGTTCGCGGGCACATGAGGCAGCGCGCGCCCTCCTGCTTGCGGAGGCGCCGGTTCGCGGCCACGTCGCCCTTGTTGGCGCCGGGCCGGGGGCGGAAGACCTGCTCACCCTGCGCGCGCAGCGCCTGCTCATGGAAGCCGACGCCATCGTCTACGACGCGCTGGTGCCGGAGGCGGTCGTCGCCATGGGCCGGCGCGACGCGGAGCGCTTTGCCGTGGGCAAGCGCAAGGGCTGCCATTCCAAGTCGCAGGGCGAGATCAACGCGCTGCTGGTGCGCCTCGGCGGCGAGGGCCGCCGCGTGGTGCGGCTGAAGGGCGGCGACCCGCTGGTGTTCGGCCGCGCCGGCGAAGAGCTGGCCGCGCTGCGCGAGGCCGGCATCTCCTGCGAGATCGTGCCAGGCATCACCGCCGCGCTTGCCGCCGCCGCCGATTTCGAGCTGCCGCTGACGCTGCGCGGCGTCACCTCCTCGCTGGTCTTCACCACCGGCCATGACCTGAAGGGCGGCACGCTGCCGGACTGGGCCAGGCTCGCCATCTCCGGCGCCACGGTGGCCGTCTATATGGGCCGCTCGGTGGCGGCCGACGTCGCCGGCCGGCTGATCGAGGCGGGGCTTTCCCCCGACACGGCCGTGGCCGTGGTCGAGAACGCCAGCCTGCCGGGCCGCCGCCGCTTTCACGGCACGCTGGCCGACCTGCCGTCCCTCGGCGCCCGCGACGACCTTTCCGGCCCGGTCATGACCATCATCGGCGACGCCGTGGCCGGCG
>DAOKZN010000062.1:0-9528 GCA_035325625.1 Mesorhizobium sp.
GCGGCCCGCGTCTGCGGCGTGGACTTGTCCATCAGGTAGTGCGCCACGAACAGCGTGCGGCAGCGCCAGCCGCACAGGGCGCGGATGCCGCGCAGGATGGTCTTGCGCCCGGGATGGCCGACCACATGCGACCACCAGCGCGGCGCCCCGCAGGTGGTGACGACGGCGATCTTGGAAATATGCGTCATCAGCGGCTTGACCGGCGCCAGTCCCTTCGGCAGCTCGAACGCCACGTCGGTCGCCCAGACGCGGTCGAGCCAGCCCTTCAGCATCGCCGGCAGGCCGTACCACCAGGTGGGATAGACGAAGACGATGGCCTCGGCCCATTTCAGGTGCTCGATATGCGCGACAAGCGCCGGATCGGTCGGCGCGTGGTCGTTGTACTGCCGCCGCTCGCGGTCGCGCATGACGGGATCGAAATTCTCGGCATAGAGATCGACCAGCCGCGCCTCGCAGCCCCTGGCGGCGATCGCCTCCAGCACGGAATCGCGCACCGCCGCGCAAAAGCTCTCCGGGACGGGATGGCAATAGACGACGAGGACGCGCATGAACGGCCTTATCCCGCCTTCTCCAGCCCCTTGAACAGGAAGGTCCTGCCGGAGCGGTAATCGTAGTCCGGGTTTTCCCAGGCGATCATCTTGCCCGGATTGAGCAGCCCCTGCGGGTCGGCCTCCCGCTTGAAGGCAAGCTGCACGGCATCCGTCTGCTTCATGCCGCCCTCCTCCAGCGTGTAGCGGTGCGGATTGAAGATCGGGCAGCCATTGTCCTCGAAGATGCGGATGATCTCCTCCAGCCGCTCCTCCGTGGTGAAGCGCACCAGATTGAGGCCGAAGCAGGTGACGTTGCCGTCGAAGCGCACGAATTCCAGGTGGGAGAAGACCTCGCCGGGGAACATGGCGTCCATCTTCTCCACCAGCGCAAGCTGGTTGGGGAAAGGATAGAGCGATTGCAGGTAGGTGATGGACGGATCGACGCGCAGCGCCCGCAGCGTCGTGTGGTTCCACGCCAGCTCATAGGTCGGCGGCAGGCCCTTCTTCTCCTCATCCGACATGGCGGCCGCATTCAGCAGCACCTCGCCGCCCTGGCGGGCGGTGAAGGCCAAAAAAGCGTCCAGCGAATGCGGCGCCACCATCGCCAGGCAGATGCTCTGCCCCGGCCGGAAGAAGCGCTGATGGCGCTTGAAACAGTCCTGCGGAACGGACGCGGCGATCGGCGTTATCAGCTTGGTCAAAAGCCCGTCCTGGCAGCCGAGCGCGTTGCCGAAACGCGCCGCACCCATGAAGCTGTCGAAGCCGACGATCACGTCGACCCAGTCGTAGGCGGCCGTCAGCGGCATCTCCACCTCGGTGATGATGCCGTTGGTGCCGTAGGCGTGGGTGACCTTGTGCAGGTCCTCGCCGGTGAGGTCGAGCACCCGCGGCTCGGCCTCCATCGTCACGACGCGCAGCCGCAGCACATTGCCGAAATCGCGCAGACCGCCGAAATTGATCGAGCCGACGCCGCCGGAGCCGCCGGCGACGAAGCCACCGATGGAGGCGGTGTTGTAGGTGGAAGGATGCAGCCGCAGTTCCTGCCCCGAATGGGCACGGGTGGCCTTGTCGATGTCGGCGATGATGGCGCCCGGTCCGCTCACCACGCGGCCCGGCGAAATGGCGGTGACCTCGTTCATGTCGGCCAGCGACAGCACCACCCCGCCCGAAAGCGGCATGGCCTGTCCGTAATTGCCCGTGCCGGTGCCGCGCGGCGTGACCGGCACGCCGTGGCGGTGGCAGGCGGCCAGCACGCGCACCACCTCGGCCTCGTTCTTGGGCGAGACGACGAGGTCGCCGGTGACGGCGTCGAGCTGGCGCTTCAGCACCGGGCTGTACCAGTAGAAGTCGCGGCTCTTCTGCCGGACGATCTTTTCGTTGTCCTCGATCCTGACCCCGTCGAGATCGCGTTTCAGCGCGGCGATATCCATCATTCCACCATCAGCTCGTCGAGTTCGGCATAGTCGGGCAACCCGGCTTCGATCTTCCTGCCGCCGCGCACCACGAGGCGATCCATTTCCGGCCGCGACAGAAGCTCGGTCCAGTTCCGCCCCTTGAAGACGACGAAGTCGGCCGGCCCGCCGGCGCGCAGCACGCCCGCCCCGGCAAGCCCCATCGCTTCTCCCGGCGCCGCGGCCGCTGCCCTGGGCCAGTCGCCCACCGGATGGTCGAGATGCAGGATGCGGGTGGCCATGCGATAGACCTCCAGCATGTCGAGGTCGCCATAGGCGTAGAAGGGATCGCGCGTGTTGTCGGAAGCCACGCAAACCGGGATGCCCCTCGCCTTCATCTCGTGCAGCAGCGTCACCCCGCGCCAGCGCGGCGTGCTGCCGTCGTGGCGGCGGTCCTGCAGGTAGAGATTGCACATCGGCAGCGAGACCACCGCGAGCCCGGCGCGCGCCGCCTTGTCCAGCGTGTCGAGCACGTCCGCATCCGGCTGACGCGCCAGCGAGCAGCAATGGCCGACGAGGATCTTTCCTTCGAAACGATGGCGCAGCGCCGCCTCGGCTATCCTTTTCAGCGAGATCGCCTCGACATCGTCGGTCTCGTCGGCGTGGAAATCGAGATCGAGGCCGTGCTCGGCCGCCGTTCGGAACATGCGGTCGAGCAGGTCGTCGAGGTCCGGCACCATGTAGGTGACGGCGCCGAGCGTGCCGCGCGCGGCGGCCACGCGCCGGGCAAGCCGCTCGAACCAGCCTGCGTCCCGCACATGCTCGATGCCGGCCAGCGCAGCCGCCTGCAATTCGATGCGGCCTTTCCAGTGCGCGCGCATCTCCTCGAACACCGGCCAGGAGATTTCCTCCTGCGGCGCATCGCTGTCGATATGCGTGCGCAGCGCCGCGGTGCCGTGGGCGTAGGCGCAGCGCAGCGAGAAATCCATGCGCCGCGCCACGTCCCGCGCGCTCCAGCGCGCGCGCCTGTCGGCCGCGTTCGCCCCCAGCGCTCCCGTGAAAGAGCCGTCTGGGTTGGGGCTGCGCGGCCAGATATGGCCCTTGTCGATATGGGTGTGGCAATCGACGAAGCAGGGCAGCACGATGCGGCCCTTGAGGTCGATAGCGGCCGGTGAGGCAACGCCGGGCGCCAGCCTGCCGATCCTGCCGTCGATCACATCGATATTGGCGAGGATGAAGCCGTCGCCGTCGGCAGGCCCGTCCATCTCCGGCGTCAGCGAGGCATGAACGCGGGCGTTGGTAAGGCTGAAGGAGCCGGCAGCGGGGATGACAAGCTCAACCATGCGGTGCCCTTACCCTTCCTGCTTCAGCGCGCTTTCGTGCCAGCGCCGCAGGATGAGATGCGAGACCAGCGACAGCACGAGGAAGATGACGATGCCGGCGAGCGAGATCAGGATCAGCGCGGCAAACAGGCGCGGCGCATTGAGCCGGTAGCCGGCCTCGATGATGCGGGAAGCGAGCCCCGACGATTGCCCCGACGCGCCGGCGACGAACTCGGCCACCACCGCGCCGATCAGCGAAAGCCCGCCGGCGATCTTCAACCCGCCGAGGAAGTAGGGCATCGCCGCCGGCAGGCGCAGGTGCCACAGTTCCTGCCAGCGGGTAGCACCGTTGAGGCGGAACAGGTCGCGCAGGTTGCGGTCGACCGAGTTCAGCCCCAGCGTGGTGTTGGACAGGACGGGAAAGAAGGCCACGATCCACGCGCACAGGAGAAGCTTGGCCGTCTGGTTGTCGACATAGATGTTGATGAGCGGGAAGATCGCCACGATGGGCGTGACCTGCAACACCACGGCGAACGGGAAGAACGACATCTCCCCCCATTTCGACTGCGCGAACAGCACCGCCAGCCCCACGCCGCCGACCACGGCCAGAAGCAGCGACAGGAAGGTGATCTTCAACGTCACCAGCAGCGAGGAGAACAGCAGCCCGGCGTCGGAATAAAGCGTCTGCACCACCACGCCCGGCCGCGGCAGGATGTATTTCGGGATGCCGTTCCACACGCAGATGCGGTCCCACAGCCAGATCGCCAGCACCATGATGAGGAGCGGCAGCAGCCATTTGCCGACGCGTTCCAGCCGCTCCCGGCGCACGCGCCGGGCCTCTTCCGCGTCGAGCGGCCGGGCGGGATGCTCAATGGCCGCCATGACCGGCCCCGGTAGTGGAGTTGATGGCGCCGGCCAGAACCTCGGAGGTGCGCCGGCACAGCGCCGCATAGGCGGGCGAGGTGCGGAAGGTCTCGTTGCGCGGAAACGGCGCCTCGACCGCAAGCTCCCGGAACACCCGCCCCGGCCGCGCCGCCATGACCACGATGCGGGTGGACAGGAACACGCTCTCGAACACCGAATGCGTGACGAAGACGACGGTGAAGCGCTGGTCCTGCCACAGATCCAGCAGGTCGTCGTTGAGCTTGAAGCGGGTGATCTCGTCCAGCGCGGCGAAGGGCTCGTCCATCAGAAGCACGCGCGGCTTCGTCACCAGGGCGCGCGCGATGGAAACGCGCATCTTCATGCCGCCGGAAAGCTCGCGCGGCACGGCGGCGGCGAATCTTTCCAGATGCACGCGCGCCAGCATCTCCATCACCGCGGGCGCGGCCTTGGCGCGCGGCACGCCCCTCAGCCGCAGCGGCAGCCACACATTGTCGAACACGCTCGCCCACGGCAGCAGCGTCGGTTCCTGGAAGACGAAGCCGACCGTGTCGTTGCCGGCCGCGCCCGGCCGCTCGATGGCGCCGGAGGTCGGCGTCGAAAGCCCGGCGATCAGCCGGAGCGCCGTGGACTTGCCGCAGCCGGAGGGGCCGAGAAGACTGACGAAGTCGCCCTCCCGGATCGCCATGTCGACGCCGGACAGCGCGGTGACGCCGTTGGAGAAGACCTTGCCGACCCCGTGCAGGGAAAGCAGCGTGGCGCGCGCGCCGCCGCTGCCCGGCTGCTCCGGCGCGGCCTTGCTGTCCGGCATGGATGCGCCGCTCACTTCTTCAGGTCGAGCCCGACGCCCTTATTGACGAAGACGAGCGTGTAGGCCTTCTTGACGTCGATGCCGGCCGGAATGGCCTTGGCCTTCACCATCTTGTCGTAGAAGCTGGCGATGCGCTCGTCGCTCATGGTGCCGATGCCGAGCTTCTCGGCGTCGCCGGAATCGACGATGCCGTATTTCTTCATCTGCGCGATGGAGAAGGCGATCTGCTCGTCGGTGATGTCGGGATTGTCCTTCTTGATCGCCGCATTGGCGGCGGCATTGTCGCCGTAGAGATAATTGTACCAGCCCTTGGCCGAGCCATCGACGAAGCACTGCACCACCTCCGGCCGCTTGTCGATCGTCTCCTGCATGGCCTCGATGGTGGTGGCATAGGCGTTGAAGCCGTTGTCGGCGAGCAGGAACACGTTGGGCTGGAACCCGCCCTCCTTCTCCACCGCATAGGGCTCGGAAGTCACGTAGCCCTGCTGTATGGATTTCGGATTGGCGATGAAGGGCGCCGGGTTGAAGGTGTAGGGCACACGCTTGGCCGGGTCGAAGCCGTATTCGGCGGTCATCCACAGGAGGAAGCTCTGCGCGCCCTCGTCGCCGACGATGTACTGCTCGGCGTTCGGCAGATCCTCCCACTTGTCGAGGCCCTGGCCGGGATGCGACATCATCACCTGCGGGTCCTTCTGGAACGTGGCGGCCACCACGCGAAGCGGTATGTCCTGCTGCACGGCGTCGAACGCCTGCAGCATGTTGCCGCCCATGTAGAAGTCGATCTTGCCGGCCAGAAGCAGCGGCCGGCCGCTGACCTGCGGACCGCCCGGCATGATGGTGACGTCCAGGCCGCAAGCCGAATAGGTGCCGTCCAGCATAGCCTGATAGAAGCCGCCATGCTCGGCCTGCGCCAGCCAGTTGGTGCCGAAGACCACCTTCTCGTTCGCGGTCGCCGCCGCCGTGCCGCCGGCCAGCAGCGCCAGCGCGCCCGCCGCGATCCACATTCTTCCAACCATCGGCCCCATCCTTCTTTTGCACCGGCGCCGCCCGCCGGGCTTGACGACACAATTCTACGAAGCAGGACATGAGCAGCCGGCCGCTGCATCGGCAACGCCTCCCGCAAGGAAGGCATGGACTCGGGCCCGGTCGTGCTGCGGCGGCATGGTGCCTATTTTCCCGGCGTCTGTCCACAATCGCCAAAATGCCATCCCGGCCGAACTTGTAGGCCATGGCGCGGGGGGCTAGGGTCGAGGCGACGAGGATATGCCCATGTTCAGATTTCTGTCTCCCAAATCCATCCGCCCGCCCTTCGCCCGCTACAGCCACGGCGTGGAGGTGCCTGCGGGCAAGCGGCTGGTTGTCTGCTCCGGCCAGCTCGGCATCGGGCCGGACGATTCGGTTCCCGACGACGCGGGCGCGCAGGCCGAGCTGTGCTTCGGCAACATTGCCGCCGTGCTCGCCGAAGCCGGCCTCGGCCTCCCCGACATCGTGCGCATCAACACATTCGTTTCCGACCGCGCCTTCATGAAGCCCTATATGGAGGTGCGCGACCGGCTGTTTTCCGACCCCGCCCCCGCCTCGACGCTGCTCATCGTCTCGGGCTTTTCGCGGCCGGAGTTCAAGATCGAGATCGAGGCGATCGCGGCCGGTTGAGCCGCAGCCGCATCAAGGGACAAGCTGGAAGATGAACGAAGCGCCCAGACGCGTGTGGTGGGGCGATTACCGCACCACCGAATATGCCGCCATCGACCCCGAGGCGACGATCGCCGTGCTGCCGGGGGCCGCCGTCGAGCACACGGGCCGCACCTGCCCGTCTCCACCGACACCACGATCATGGCCGGCATGCTGGAAGCGGTGGTAGAGCGCCTGCCGGACGACCTCGACATGCGCATCCTGCCGGTGCAGGCCGTGGGCAAGTCGAACGAGCACGTCCATGCGCCGGGCACGCTCACCCTGCCGCCGGCGACCCTGATCGAAGCCTGGACCGAGCTCGGCCTTTCCGTGGCCCGCGCCGGCGTGAGGAAGATCGTCGTCGTCAACTCGCATGGCGGCAACGAGGAGATCATGGGCATCGTCACCCGCGAGCTGCGCGTGCGCGCCAAAATGCTGGCGGTCAAGACGAGCTGGCAGCGCTTCGGCCGCCCCGAAGGCATGTACACGGCCGAGGAAGACCGCCTCGGCATCCATGGCGGCGACGTGGAGACCTCGCTGATGCTGCACTTCCGGCCCGATCTGGTCGACATGGGCAAGGCGCGGAACTTCGTCTCCAACGTCACCCGGGCCGACAGGCATTTCGACCTGCTGCGCCAGACCGGCACGCACGCCTTCGCCTGGATCGCCAGCGACATCAACGAGCACGGCGTGGCCGGCGATGCCTCCATCGCCACGGCCGAGAAGGGCCGGCTGACGGCCGAGCATCAGGCCGACGGCTTCGTGCGCCTGCTGAGGGACGTGCGCAAGGCGAAGCTGGCCGATTGGCTGGCCTGACCCGGCTCACACCGGCAGCGTGAAGGGCACCCCCTCGAACGCGTCCTCGCCACGGCCGATCGCCCGGATCGCCTCGACCATGCGCCCGCGCCGCCCCAGCACCTCGTCGGCGACGGCGACAAGGCGCGGATTGGGCGTCGCCGAAGGCGACAGCGCCCGCAGCGTCCACGCCAGTTCCTCCTCGTCGCGCTGCGGGGAAAGGGCGGCCGCGATGATGTAGGCCGACGCCGTCGAGCGGCTGATGCCGGCATAGCAGTTCACCACCAGCGGCCGCGACCGCTCCCAGGACCCGGCGAAGGCCAGCAGGCTCTGCACATGCGCCAGCCCCGGCAGCGTCATGCCGGCCTGCGCCTCGGCTATGTCGTGCATGACGAGGTGAAGATGGTTCTGCGGCAGGATGGAAGGCGGCCGCACCATGTCCGTGCCGGCGGCAAGCAGCGAAAGCAGCCGCGCCGCGCCGGCCCGCGTCACGGTTTCCTCCACCTTGGAGAGTGGGCAGACGATGATCGTGGCCTGGCTTTCGGTCATGACCGGGGCTCCTCGCGTGGATGGTCGCGCTTTCCCGCCCGGGAGGCAAGAGCCGCCTCCAGTCGCCGCCATTCTTCCTCGGTGCCCGGCAGGCCGGCGCGCAGAGCATGCGGCCGCCCGACGAAGTGCCGCAGCAGGATGCCCTGTTCGCCGAGCGCCGAAAACAGGCCGGCCGCTCCCGGAAACTCAAGGTAGCGGAACAGGCTCGTGCCGCCGCGAACCGGCGCGCCGTGCCGGGCAAGCAGGGCGTCGAGCCGCGCGGCCTCCTTTGCCAGCCTTTCGCGCATCTGCTGTTGCCAGCGTGTGTCGGCCAGTGCGCGGATGCCGTATTCCAGCGCCGGACCGGAGACCGCCCATGGGCCGAGGCGCGCGTCCAGCCGCCGCGCCGTCGCTTCGTCCGCCAGCGCGAAACCCAGCCTGACCCCGGCCAGGCCGAAGAATTTTCCGAAGGAGCGCAGCACCGCCATGCCGCCCTGCCCCACGTCACCCGCAAGGCTTTCCACGCCGGGGCCGACATCCATGAAGGATTCGTCCACGACCAGCAACCCGCCCTTCGCGTGAAGACGGGCGGCGAGCCCCAGCAGCTTTTCGCGGGAGACCACACGGCCGTCCGGATTGTTGGGATTGACCACCACGGCAAGGTCGGCTTGGGCCAGCGCCTCGAAGTTCTCGACCTGCTCCACCTCGTGGCCGGCGACGCGCGCCGCCTGCGCATGCTCGGCATAGGTGGGGGAAAGCACCCGCGCCCAGCCGGGCTTTGTCAGCGAGGCCACCAGCGGCAGCAGGATCTGCGTGCCGGGCGCAGCCACCACATGGGCGGCGGACGGCGCACCGTAGGCCTGTGCCGCCACCTCGCCGAGTTCACGCGCCCGCGCCGGCTCCGGCAGGCGCGACAGGGCGGTGGCGGGCAGCGCAAAAAACGGGTAGGAGTGCGGGTTGATCCCGGTCGAAAGGTCGACGAACGGTTCGGGCGCATGCGGAAACAGCGCCCTGGCCCGCTCCAGGCTGCCGCCGTGATCCATCCTTGCCGCCGCTTCGCCGGGAAGCCCCATGTCGCCGCTCCTTGCCTTCCTGTCGCTGCTCGCCGAACTCGGCCTCGGCTATCCCGACCGCCTCTTTCGCGCCATCGGCCATCCGGTGACGTGGCTGGGCAGGCTGATAGCCTTTGCCGACCGGCGGCTCAACCGCGCAACCGATTCCGACCTCCAGCGTCGCACGGCGGGCGTGGTCGCGCTCGTGCTGTTCGTGGCGGTGCCGGCGGCTGCTTCATTGATGCTGGAAACCGTGCTTTCCGGCCTTCCGTTCGGGCTCCTGCTCTCGGCGCTGGCGGCAAGCCCTCTCCTGGCGCAGCGCAGCCTCGGCCAGCACGTGCAGGCCGTGGCCGATGCGCTGGAAACGGGGGGACTGGCGGAAGGCCGCAAGGCGGTGTCGATGATCGTCGGCCGCGACCCGGAAAGGCTGGACGAGGCGGGCGTGTGCCGCGCGGCCATCGAAAGCCTGGCGGAAAATTTCTCCGACGGCATCGTCGCGCCCGCCTTCTGGCTCGGCGTCGGCGGGCTGGCCGGCGGCGCCGCCTA
>DAOKZN010000063.1:0-1592 GCA_035325625.1 Mesorhizobium sp.
CGCTCGGCGGCGCGCTCGGCGTTGGCCTTGGCGAACTCCGGGTCGGCGTTGAGCTGGCGCATCCGCTCGGCCTTGGCCGCCGAATGTCTGCCACAAGTCGTCATGGCGCCGCCAACCGGGTCGTGCTTCGCCGACGCATTGCACTTGATGCATTTCGGCGTAGCGGTCATGGCAGCACCGCCAGCACGCCAGCCAGCGCCAGAAGCGCCGTGCCAACCGCAAGCAACGCCGCCAGCCGGGTCAGCGCGTAGTGCCACGCCTCGGCGGTCACGCTGTCCGCTTCCTCGGCTTCCCAGCGGCGCAAAAGCGCGGCTCGGCGGCGCTCGGCCTCCGCACGCTCCGCATCCTCGCGGCGGAGGGCCTCGGCCATCAGCCGGTCAATGTCGGGGGTGTGCATCATTTCCAATTCTCCCGTGATTGACGTGAAAGCCAAACCTTGATGCCGCAAAATTGCGCGCGGCAATGGCGTCAAGGATGTCGGTGAAGATGCCGAGGTGAACGTGTCGGCCGTCTATCTTAATCCGAGCTATCCACTTCTGTGTTGGGCGGTGGAACGACACACCAATGGCTCCGCTCGTGTTGTTCGACGGACGCCGCCTGTTTCGCATGTTCTCGGCGTGATTCACATTGCGGAGGTTCGCCAATCTATTGTCCACGCCAATGCCATTGATATGATCAATCGCGTCGGGCCATTCGTCATGCGCTATCGCCCAAGCAACCCGATGCGCCAGAACATCACGACAACAAACAATGCCTCGGTGATATCCGTTTGCGTTGATTGCCGTAAGCGCCGCCCTTCCTGCAAAGCGGGCATTCCAGCTCCGCCATAAGCGTGCATCGCCAAAATACGCAAATGCGCGCTCCCGCCATGTCAGCGCTCCCGTCTCAGCGTCATACGCCAGTAACTCGCGAAGCGTATCTGGGTTCAGGTGCTTAGACATTCCAATTCCTTAGCTCGTCCATGCGGTCCTCGGCGGCGTTGACGGCCGCCTCGCCGACGAGCGCCATCACCGCCTCGCGGTCGAGGAACAGCCGTTCGTCGGCATTCTCGGCGGTGACACCAATGAGCCGGTGCAGGGTGCACTCGTGCTCGATCTCGCGGAAAAGCCCGTGGCCAAGACCCACGGTGCGGCTCTCGGTCTCCGTCCACGTCACGTAGAGCGCGCGGAGAATGTCGCCCTCGGCCGCGCCCAGATCGCCGCGCCAGTCGTTGGCGTCGTCCTCGGCGTCATGCACCGGCACAAACGGCGACCAGGCGGCGGTGAGGATGGTGGTGGTGGTCATTGGTCCGCCTCCACAAGCGCGCCACCAGCGCAGCGATACCAGACGCCGGGCTTTATGCCGCCCTCGCCAGTTGTGCCGCACGCGATGGAGATGCGATGCCACCTATGGCCATCCCACTCAAATTCGCGTGCGAACAGGTCGATGCCGTCGACATCGCCAATGACGCGACAATTCGGCCCGGAGCCAATAGCGCAGCTCTGTTCGCCCGAGGCCGTCGCCGCGCCCTGATCGCCCGAGGCCGTCGCCGCGCCCTGATAGCCCGAGGCCGTCGCCGCGCCCTGATAGCCCGAGGCCGTCGCCGCGCCCTG
>DAOKZN010000063.1:1692-9448 GCA_035325625.1 Mesorhizobium sp.
CCTGTTCGCCCGAGGCCGTCGCCGCGCCCTGATAGCCCGAGGCCGTCGCCGCGCCACGAGTGCCCGAGGCCGTCGCCGCGCCACGAGTGCCCGAGGCCGTCGCCGCGCCCTGTTCGCCCGAGGCCGTCGCCGCGCCCTGATCGCCCGAGGCCGTCGCCGCGCCACGAGTGCCCGAGGCGGTGGCAAGGCCGCTCGCTTTCACAGCCACCGGCCCCTCAAGCGTCGCTCTGCCCGTGACCCATTTCACAGCGCCAAGGGTGATGTCGCGCAGCCCGACCTCAAGGCCGACGCTCAGAATTTCAGCCGCGACTTTATCACCATTGCTGTCGGTTTTTCCGCCCAACTCGACGATGCAAAAACGCGATCCGGCAGGCGGGTAATAATTGAATACGGCAAGCGGGTGCTGATCCTCCGGGATCGCGTGGAAGCCGTTGTAGCAGGCGACGATCTCGCCCGTGGCCGTGTAGGTCTGCCCGACCTCGAATTTGTGGCCGCGACAGGAAAGGTTGGCGTCAAAGCCCTTGATCGCTCGGATGGTGGTGTCGGTCATGCGGTCCTCCGTCGCGTCGGGTGGCGGCTGTGGAGGAAGCATTGCACGTCATGCAACGAGCCGTCAATAGCGAAATTGCATGACGTGCAACGTTATGGGAGGCGGGTGAAGTGCGCCACGTGCAACGCTACGGTTGACAGGCCGTTGCATGTCGTGCAATGCTCCGTGCATGAAAAACCTCGCGGACTACGTAAAAGACAATCGCATGAGCCAGCGGGAACTAGCCAGGCGTCTCAATGTGGACCCCAGCATCGTCTCGCGCCTCCTGAACGGGCAGATGCGGCCAAGCCTTGATCTGGCGGTCAGGATCGAACGCCTGACGGGCGGGCGTATCGTGGCTTCGTCATGGATGATCAAGCGCCATTCCTCCGAACCGGCCCCCGCTTCGGAGGCGTCAAATGCCCGGTAGGTATCTTGCCTGTCCCTCACGCTGCCGTGAGGCGGCGCTGGCCGCAAGCCATGAATACCTTACCCCAACGCCCGCCCGGCGAGGGACCATCACCGAAGCGGGGGCCGGTGCCGGGCGGCGCGCCCCCGCGACAGGGGGTGCGGCATGACCGCCTACCAGGTGCTCCCCGACCTCTCGGCCGAGGACTTCGCCGCGCTCCGCGCCGACATTGCCGCGCGCGGCGTGCTTGTCCCCGTCGAATATGACGAGGACGGCAACATTCTCGACGGCCACCACCGCGTCCGCGCCTGCGAGGAATTGGGCCTGACCGACTGGCCGCGCTTCATTCGCAAGGGGCTTTCCGAGGCGGACAAGCGCGTCCATGCCCGGCAACTCAACCTCGCCCGCCGCCACCTCAACCGGGACCAGAAGCGCAACCTTATCGCCGCGCAGCTCCGCGAGACGCCGGAGAAAAGCAACCGGCAGGTCGCCGAAGACCTGAAGGTGTCGCACGTCACCGTTGCCACGGTCAGGGCGGAACAAGAGGCAACTGGTCAAATTGACCAGTTGGAAAAGACAGTCGGCGCGGACGGCAAGGAGCGCCGCAAGCCGATCCGCACGACCTTCGTGGATCCGACGCCAGCGGGGCAGCGCGAAGTGCTCGACGCGGCGAAGGCGATCCGGGCGGAGAAGGCGGCAACCTCTCGCGCGGTGCGGCTCGACAACCTCGCCGAGATAAGCCGGGGCAACCGCGGCCTCGCCACGGATGTGAAATACCCGATCATCTACGCCGACCCGCCGTGGCGCTATGAAAACCCGCCGATAGGGGCAACGTCGCGGGCTATCGAGAATCACTATCCGACCATGACGCTCGCCGAGATATGCGCGCTGCCGGTCGGGGAATTGGCGACGGCGGACGCCCTGCTTTACCTGTGGGCGACCGCGCCGAAGCTCGCCGAATGCTTCGAGGTTATCCGGGCATGGGGCTTTGAATACCGCACCAACATGGTGTGGGACAAAGAGAAGATCGGCATGGGATACCATGCGCGGAACCAGCATGAATTGCTGCTGATCTGCAAGCGCGGGAACATTCCGCCGCCAGCGGCGGGAACGCAGCCGTCGAGCGTCTATCGCGAGCCGCGCGGCGCGCATTCGGCCAAGCCGACCTTCTTCCACGAAATGATCGAGGCGGCCTATCCGGGGCTTCCTAGGATCGAGTTGTTCTGCCGCTCGCCGCGCGACGGATGGGCGGTGTGGGGCAACCAGAGCGAGGCGGCATGATCCACTCATTCGCCGAAAGTCTGGCGCTATCCCATGCCCATGAGGATTCCCCGTGGTGGGCCGAGGTTTATTCGGTGGCGTTTCCGTGGTTTGCCGGAATGGTATCTGTTCGCAATGACGGGTGGGCACAGCGCGGCGGCATTGACCGCGTTATCACGCTGAAATCCGGTCGCGTCGTGACCGTTGACGAAAAGGTCAGGTCGCAGTCATACGGCGACATTCTGCTCGAAAGGTGGAGTGCGCGCGAACGGAAGGCAGAGGGCTGGATTCAGAAAGACCTTGCCTGCGACTATATCGCCTACGCCTTCATTCCGGATCGCCGGTGCTACCTTCTTCCGTTTCTGTCGTTGCGGGCCGCATGGCTGCGCAACGGCCGGGACTGGATCGCCAAGGCGGAGCGCGGCGAAGGCGGGTTCAGGATCGTCCTGGCACGCAATGAGGGTTACACGACAGAAAGCGTGGCGGTCCCGATCCCGGAAGTCATGTCGGCCATCCACCGCGCACAGATCGTCGAGTGGGGCCGGGCATGACTACCGACCCCCACTTCGCCGCAAAGCTGGCGACCGTGCGCAGCATCGCGGAGCTGGATGGCTTCGCCGCTCAGAAGCGCGCGGACGGGGCGACCGACGAGGAAGTCGCCGCCATCGCCCGCCGCCGGGTGGAGCTGCAGCGGGAGGGCCGGGCATGAGGCTGGACGCAGCGGAGGCCCTCGCCAATGCGCTCATCGGGCTTGTCGTCTCGTGGGCGGCGACATGGGCGGTGCTGGGCTTTACGGCCGCGCAGAGCGTCGGCGTTACGGCGCTGTTCTTTGGGCTCTCCACGACGCGGCAATTCGTGCTGCGGCGGCTGTTCAGGAGGTGGGGATGACCGCGCGCCGCGACAGGGAAGGCCCGATCCACCGGGCGATCCTCTCCTGGCTGCGAGTGGTCCTGCCAGAGGCGATCATATTCCACGCCGCGAATGAGAGCCGCCGCCCCGGCCGCGCCGGGCATGTGGAGCGGGCGCTGAATGCCGCCAACGGCGTCCTGCCGGGTGTTCCCGACATCATCGGCCTGACCTTCACCGGGCCGTTCTTCATGGAGGTCAAGGCGCCGGGCGGGGTGCTGTCACCGGCGCAGCGCGACTTCCGCGACCGGCTCGCGGTGCTCGGCTACGACCGCTGGGCGGTGGTGCGCGGGATCGACGACGCCCGCACGGCGCTGGCGGCATGGGGCATTCCGACACGGGAGGCCCGGCCATGAGCATGGACGCGCGGGAAAGCCTCGCCAACGCCGGACTCGGACTTTTGGTGTCGTGGGCGGCGACATGGGCGGTGCTGGGCTACAGCCCGGCGGACAGCGTGTCGGTGACACTCATGTTCTTCGGCCTGTCGTTCACCCGCGCCTACGCGCTCCGGGCGCTGTTCAGGAGGCTGCAATGACGGGACGGGCGAACTCACGGGCCGACGACGAACTGGCGCTGTGGATGCTGCGCGAGCGCTGCGCAGGGCGGACGAGCCGAGCCATTGGCGCACGGATCGGCCTGTCGCAGGAGCGGGTTCGGGTGATCACGAGCCGCATCCGCAACGAGGATGCCGCCATGAGCGGCGAGGATGTGAGCGGGGGGTATTGGTGCCTGCCGCCGCCGAAGATCGATCCGGTGGAGATGGAGGCCATGTGGCACCGCGGCGACCGGATCGCCGACATTGCGGAGGCCTTCGGGTGCAGCGCCCCAGCGGTGTCGAAATGCGCAGAGACGCTCGGGCATCGGCGAAATGCGCGGCGACGGGACGTTGGCGAAAATAGGGCGGCATGGGCATGAGTCTCAAGGCGCTGAGGTGGGCCTATGGGCTTTTCGAGATCATTCGGCGCGACGACGCGCCACGGGACCGGCCGCGCGACGATGCGGGGAGCACCAGGCGGGACGATCTGGACGACGACATTCCATTCTGAGGGGCGGGCGATGAGCGTCAAGCTGATGGCGAAGATATGGGACGATGGCCCTGAAGGGCAGGGCGAAAGGTTCGTCCTGCTGGCCCTCGCCGACTACGCCAACGATGCCGGAGAGTGCTGGCCGTCGCTCGCCGCCGTGGCGCGCAAGTGCTGCATCACGGACCGTGCGGTGAGGCGAATCCTGCGCCGCCTCGAGGATGACGGATGGCTCGAAACCGAGGTTGGCGGGGGCCGTCACGGGTGCAGCAAATATACGATAAACCCGGACCCACGGTCCTCCCGGACCCACGGTCCCCCCGGACCCAAAGTGCACGAAACCCGGACCCTAGGTCCGAAAAACCCGGACCCACGGTCCCCCGAACCATCAAAGAACCATCAAGAACCGTCAAAGAAGGACGCGCGCGAGGTTTTGCCCATTCTCAGCGAAGTCCTGAGCGAAGGCGTGGCGCGCGACTTCATCGCCCATCGGAAGGCGCTGAGGAAGCCGCTCACGGCACGGGCGGCGGAGCTTGTCGCCGGGAAGCTCCGAGGCTGCCGCGACCCTGACGCCGTGGCGAATGCGTCGATCATGAACGGCTGGCAGGGCGTCTTTCCCGAGCGCGAGCCGCCCGACAAGGCCAAGCCTTTCGCCGTGTCGTTCGACCCGTCCAGATTTGAGGGAATGCAATGAGCCTGAAAACCGTCGAGATCACCAAGACATTAGCTCGCTGGCTTGAGCGCTATTCGCCGCCGCTGGCGATCCGCGACAAGCCCCAAGCCATGCAGGACGAGGTGGACACGTTGGTCCGGGTGCTGATGCGTGGCGCGCCTTCGGAGAATGTCGGCCAATGGGCCGAGCGGGTGCTTGAGCGCGTCTCCGAGCGGATGACGACGCGGGCATGGCCGACGGCCGGCGAGGTTGCCGTGGCGGTGCGCGGCTTCGCCGGCAAGTCGGATGCGGCCGAGCGCGGCGAGCGGGCGAAACTGTCGCGGGACGAGCTTTACGCCCTTGACGATCGGGTGTTGCCGACGGCACGGCGCTGGCTCGGCATTCCAGGTCTGCGCGAGCACGCCGAAAAGACGCTGGCCCATTGGGGAGAGGCGACATGATGGTGCTTGACGACGGCGACATGGCGGCGATCCGGGCGGCCTATGGCGATCGCCCGAGGCTTCTGCGGCAGATCGTTGACGACGTGGCCGAGGCGACGGGGGTTTCCGCCGCGCTCATTCTCGGCGAGTCCCGCGTGCGCCGCATCGCCCGCGCCCGGCAGATCGTCATGTTCGTGGCGCACCGGCATGGCATGTCGCTCGCGGAGATCGGGCAGTTTCTGCGGCGCGACCACACGTCGGTGCTGCATGGCGTCCGGCAGGAAGCGGAGAGGCGTCAGGCATGAGCATCCGAGTGTGGAAATTCGGCCGCCGTCCGTTGCCACCGGAAATTCGCCTCGTTGATCCGGCGACTGGCGCGCGGCTGCACCTCTCGGGGCGCGGCGTGGCGCACCACCAGGCCTATGCGTGGAGCGGGACGCGGGCACAGGCGCGGGAATTGCGCCGCCGGGCTATCGAGGCGGGCGAGCCGTGGCCGTGGCGCCCGGTGAACGACGTGGCAGACAGTCAGGGCCACGAAGAATTGGAGGGAATGTGAGAATGATCAGCAACGCCTTTGCCTGCCGCAATGTCGGGCCTGCCGGAGAGGCGCGTGTCGCCGCGCTCATGGCAGATGCCGTCGGCAGGGAGCGCAAGCGCCAGATTGGCCTGTCCTCGGGATATTCTCCCGGGAAGTTCACCGGCGGGGCCTACGACGACGCGAGGGCTGCCGTGCTGCGGATGCTGGCCGATGGCCCGTGCGTCTTGGCGGACATGCGCGAGCACGTCGCCATTGGTAAGACGGCATTCAATTGCCTTCTCGGCGCCATGCGTTCCGATGGGCTGATCGACGCCGACCGGCGGGACCGCAGCGCCGCCTACGTGTGGCGTCTCGGGCGCGGAGAAGCGCATGGAGAGTAGCAGGAAGGAGCGTGGCATTTCTGTTCAGGGGGCTGGAATGAGCTACTACTGGCAGCGCGCCTTCCGGGCCGGGGCAGAGCTGGCGAGGGACGACCGCCGCCTTGGCGACACGCCGGAGGCAATCATGTGGGTGCTCCTCCGCGATGCTTTCCTGGTGTCGCGGTTTTTCGCGGGCACGCCGCGCGCCGGGTATCCGTCCAAGTCCTCGATGCCAGACGCGCCCGACGAGATCACCGTCTGGCAGCAGATCAGCGCCTATCTCCGGGGCGAGGTGGACGAACTGCCCGAGTATGAGCCGTCGCCCGTGCGGCCGAGCGCGGAGGAATGCACCCGCGCCGACCACGTGCTGCGGCTTTTCCACGACGTCACCAGCGCGTGGGGCACCAACAGCCGCCGCCGCAAGTCAGTGGCCGCGCTGGCGATGGGGATGCGCAAGCGGGCGGTGATCAGCCGCTACGGCCTGACGCGGCGGCAGATCGACGTGGCGCGGGAGCGGGCGCTGCGTGAGATGGTCGAAAGAATATCCGCCTAGCGCGTTTTTCTGCGCCGAAAGCCCTTGACTATGTGGGCGACTGGACATATATTGAGGTTATAGCCAAGGGGCAAGGCGCCCCGCCAACCAGGAGAAAGACGATGACCAGCTTTTTCAAAATCGCCGCCTACAACACGCAGGCGCTGTATTTTTGGGGCAGCGAAGCCGATGCCGAGCGTTACGTCGACTGGCTCAACCGCAACCGCGACATCAACACTTATTCCGCGACCGCGATCCCGGAGGCCGAGTGGGGTGATTACGAGGGCCGCGATGACGTCCTGAGCGGCGAGGAGCCGGGATGGGATGATTTCATGTCCGATGAGCCGGACGCCTGACGCCCGCCCAACCAGGAGAAAGCAAATGACCCCCATCGAGATCAAGCAGGCCCGGCACACGCTGGGCCTGTCCGTCGCCGACCTCGCCCGACTGCTCGACACCGATCCGCAGTCGGTCAGGCGCATGGAGCAATCCGAGCGGGCAAAGACCTTCCGCAGACCGGCGCCGCGCATGTGCCGCCTGCTCCGCGCCTATCTCGACGGCTACCGCCCCGCCGACTGGCCGCCCCCGCGATGGGGGTTGCATATGTGATAAATTTCCGTATTCTGCCCATATCATCGGGCGCAGTGTATGCGCCGCAGCGCGACGGCTCCCACGGGCCGTCGCGTTTTCGTTTCGGGAGCCGGTGCAAGTCCTGCCCCGCCCCCGCAGCCAACTGAATGCCGTTTGGTGTAATGGAAGCACGGCGGTCTCCAAAACCGCAGGAAGGGGTTCGATTCCCCTAGCGGATGCCAATGACGCGCTAACTGCGTAGCGCATCGACGTGCAGGCGGCTGCCGTAAAGTGCCGTCGTAGCGCAATGCGCCAAGGCGGGGACGAAACGCCCGCCACCTAATCACCAATCACGAGAGGCACCATGCCGCCAGTCGCGCCACCAACGAAATAGGACAGCGCGGCGGATCAGGCAACCACGGGACGCCCATACCCCCCCGGCCTCGGGTCCTTCCCGGCCGGGACTCTATACGGGGAGGCGAGGAGCGAAGCATCAGCCTATGCAGAAATATTCAAGGGCGTGAATTGACGTGAGGATA
>DAOKZN010000064.1:0-9365 GCA_035325625.1 Mesorhizobium sp.
TCACCCGCTTCAAGCTGCAACTGGCGCTGGCCCGCGGCAAGGCCGACATCGAGGCCCTGAACCAAGACATCGAGGACATGCAGTCGATGCTGGAAGGCTATCTCGCCTTCGCCCGCGGCGACAACGCCGAGGACGCCGAGAATTTCAACCTTCAGGCCTATTTCGACAAGCTCACCGAGGAGGCGCGGCTGCGCAAGCGCAAGCTGACCACCAAGGTGGTCGGCGACGGCGAGGTGCTGGTGCGGCCCAACGCGTTCGCGCGGCTGCTGTCCAACGTCATCGGCAACGCCTTCCGCTATGCCAGGACGGTGGAAGTCAATGCCGTGCACGGCCGCGGCGCGCTGGTGGTGACGGTGGACGACGACGGGCCGGGCATTCCGCCGGCCAAGCGCGAGGAGGTGTTCAAGCCCTTCGTCCGCCTGGACGCCGCGCGCAACCTCGACGCCAGCGGCACCGGCCTCGGGCTTTCGATCGCACGCGACATCGCCCGCGGCCATGGCGGCGACATCACGCTGGAGGAAAGCCCGCTGGGCGGCCTCAGGGCCGTCATCAAGGTGCCGGCCTGAGGCGGCTGCGAAGCAGCCCTTTCCCTGCCGCACCGGGGCATCTTCCAGGCCAGGGCATCTTCCAGGAAGGTCCGGAGCCCGGGCCCGGCGGCCGGTCTCAGAACAGGCGGCCGCCGTCCGGCACCCGCCGCTCGATGGCGCCCAGAACCACCTCGCCGTCCCCGTCGGGGAAGCCCAGCGTCAGCACCTCCGACATGAACTTGCCGATCTGGCGCGGCGGGAAGTTCACCACCGCGAACACCTGCCGGCCGACCAGGGTCTCGGGCGAATAATATCTGGTGATCTGCGCGGACGACTTCTTCACGCCGATCTCGGGGCCGAAATCGATCCTCAGCTTGATCGCCGGCTTGCGCGCTTCCGGGAAAGGCTCGGCCTCCACGATGGTGCCGGCCCGGATGTCCACCTTGTCGAAATCGGCGAAGCTGATCTCGGGCTTGCGCCCGCTGCCCGAACTCATCTGCCGCTATCCGCTCAAGCCGTGCCGTAGGTTTCGAACAGCACGCTGGCCAGCGCGTCCTTGGCCGACGTGCCCGACCAGACCACGAACTGGAACGCCTGGAAGTAGCATTCGCAGGCCTCCAGCGCCGAGGACAGCAGCACCTCGACCTGCTGGCTGGAAGGCTCCACCCCGCCGGCGAGCAGCAGCGACTGGCGGAACATGATCGCCCCCTCCTGCTCCCACAGGTCGAAATGACCGAACAGCATCTGCTCGTTGATGAGCGAAAGCAGCCGCATCACCTCCAGCGCGCGGTTCTCCGGCACCTTGATGTCGAAGGCGCAGGCCAGATGCAGCGCCTCGAAATCCTCCATCCAGGAGAAGGACACGTGATAGTCGGTCCAGGTGCCGGCCACCGAGACCGAAATCTCGTCGTCGCCGGCCCGCTCGAAGGACCAGTCGTTGTTGTGCGCCACCTGCTCGATCACATCCACCGGGTGGATCTCGCGCGCAATTTCGAGTTCGAGGAGTTCCATGGAATTCTTCCTGTCGTTCGCGGAGCGCCGTCTCGCTCCAGAAACGCACGCACAACGAACCGATTTTTCTAGAACCCGGACGGCCTGGACTGCTCGACGCAACACCCCATGACCGGACCCCACCGCCCGGCTGCATTATCCGTGCCCCGAATCATACAGCAAATTCAGTCTATTGATCGGGAGTCGCCTGACCAGCCCAATTTTTGATGCGGCCCAATTCGCATGTGGACAGCCGCTGCGCAAAAGCCTCACGCAGCGCCGGTAAGCGATTCACGCCAAAGCGCTTTTCGGGGCCGCCCTTTGTGGAAAAGTTTAAGCGATTATTTTTTGGCACGCGGCTTCGGCGAGGCGGTGGAAGCCTCCGCGGCCGCCTCCGGAGCGCCTGCCAGCCGGGCTTCCAGCGCCTCGACGCGGGCCAGCAGCTTCGCGTTTTCCTCGCGCGCCCTGGCGGCCATGTCGCGCACCGCCTCGAATTCCTCGCGCTGGACGAGGTCCATGGAGTTCAGCAGCCGCTCGGCCTGGCCCCGGAACGCGGTCTCCACCTCGCGCCGCACCCCTTGCGCGGCGCCGGCCGCATCGGTCACCAGCTTGGCGAATTCGTCGAGAATGCGGTTCGTTCCGGTGGACATGGCAAGACCTCGGTTGACCGAAATGACGTAGTGGCCATGCGCCCCGAATGCAAGCGTCGAGCAGGAGAGGAGGGACCGAGGAGGTGTTCAAGCGCCTGCTCTTTCCCGGCGACTGATCGCCCGCCCTCGCCTTGACCCTGCCGAAACCCTGCCGCATGGTTCGCCGCGAACGCGTCGGCGGGGAGGCCGGCCCCGCCCCCTGATCCGGAGAACCGACCGTGCCGATCGCCGCCCTGCCCTTCCCCGACATCGACCCGGTGATCGTGCATCTCGGCCCGCTTGCCGTGCACTGGTACGGCGTCGGCTACATCGTCGGCATCCTGTTTGCCTGGTGGTACGGCAAGCGTCTCGTCACCAATCCGCGCCTGTGGCCGGAAGGCGCCCTGCCGATGAAGCCGCAGGACCTCGACGACTTCGTGGTCTGGGCCGCCGTGGGCGTCGTGGCCGGCGGCCGCATCGGCTACATCTTGTTCTACGACCTGCCGCGCTACCTCGCCAGCCCGCTCGACATCTTCGCCGTCTGGCAGGGCGGCATGTCCTTCCATGGCGGGCTCGTCGGCACCATCCTGGCCATGGTGCTGTTCGCCCGCTCTCGCGGCATCTACCCCTGGTCGCTGCTCGACGTCGTCGCCGCCGGCGTGCCGGTGGGGCTCGGCCTGGTGCGGCTGGCCAACTTCATCAATTCGGAGCTGTGGGGCCGGGTCAGCGACGCGCCCTGGGCCGTCCTGTTTCCCAATGGCGGGCCGTTTCCCCGCCATCCCAGCCAGATCTACGAGGCGCTGCTGGAAGGGCTGGCGCTGTTTCTGGTGCTGCGCTTCCTCACCCATTCGCGGCTGAAGCTGAAGACGCCGCGCTTCGTCGGCGGCGCCTTCGTCTGCGGCTACGGCCTGTCGCGCATCTTCGTGGAATTCTTCCGCGAGCCGGACGCCCAGCTCGGCTACCTCTTCGGCGGCTGGCTGACCATGGGCATGGTGCTTTCGGTGCCGATGGTGCTGCTCGGCATCTGGGCGATGGCCACGGCACGGCCCGGCCCCACCGTGCCGCAGCCCGCCGAACGCCAGCCCACATGACGCGGCTGAAGGCACGCATCGCAGAGTTGATCGCGGCGGCGGGGCCGGTTCCCGTCAGCGACTATATGGCGACGTGCCTGTTCGACCCGGAGGCCGGCTACTACACCACGCGCGAACCTTTCGGCGCGGAAGGCGACTTCGTCACCGCCCCCGAGATCAGCCAGATGTTCGGCGAACTGGTCGCCGTGTGGCTCTACCAGGCCTGGCAGGCGCTGGGCTGCCCGCTTCCGGTGACGCTGGCCGAGATCGGCCCCGGCCGCGGCACGCTGATGAAGGACATGCTGCGCACGCTGGCCAGGCTCGACCCCGGCTTCGTCGCCGGCGCGGCCTTCGCCATGATCGAGGCGAGCCCTCGCCTGACCGAGTTCCAGAAGGCAACGCTTGCCGGCGCGCCGGCTGCCCTGAGCTGGCACGAGACGATCGAGACGCTGCCCGCAGCCCCCCTGCTCATCGTCGGCAACGAATTGTTCGACGCCGTTCCCCTTCGCCAGTTCGTGCGCGCGCAGGGCGGCTGGCGCGAGCGCATGGTGGGGCTGGACGAGCAAGGGGCCCTGCGCTTCTTCGCCGGCGCGGCCTCGCTCGACCCGGCGCTCCTGCCGCCCGGTGCCGACACGGCCGCGCAAGGCGCGGTCGTGGAAATGGCGCCGGCCCGCTCGGCCCTGATGGAGAGGATCGCCGGCCGCATCGCGCGGCAAGGCGGCGCCGGCCTGTTCATAGACTACGGCTATCTGCGGCCCGGCGTCGGCGACACGCTCCAGGCCGTGCGGCGGCACGAATACGAAGACGTGCTGGCGAGCCCCGGCGAGGCGGACCTGACCGCCCATGTCGATTTCCCGGCACTCGCGGCGGCCGCGCACGCGCAGGGGCTCGAAACCCGCTTCATGACGCAGGGGGCCTTCCTGCTCGCCATGGGCCTGCTCGAACGGGCGGGCCGGCTCGGCGCCGCCGCGGGCGAGGCCGAACGCGAAAAACTGTCGGCCGCCGTCGAGCGGCTGGCCGGCCCGCAGGCCATGGGCGACCTGTTCAAGGTGATGGCCGTGCTGCCGAAGGGCATGGCGATCGCCCCCTTTGAAGGGGAGAATTGACTTTTCCGGCCCCCATGCCCCACTCTCGCGCCTCGCGGGCCCAGCCGTGCCGCCGACCAGACTGCGCTTGACGAAACGGCTGCCGGGGACAAAAACGCAGTCATGTCGACTCACCTCAAGCCCGATCCGCTCCGGTCGCCCCTGCTTGACGAGGCGAGGCCCAGGGGCATCCGCCATGGCTATTTCACCCGCGCGGGCGGCGTGTCCGGCGGCATTTACCGGGGCCTGAACATCGGCACCGGCTCCGCCGACGACCCGGCGCTGGTGGCGGAAAACCGCCGCCGCGTCGCCGATTGGCTGGGGGTGCCGGCCGTCCATCTCCTCACCGCCCATCAGATCCATTCGCCCGACGTGGTGATCGCGCGCGAGCCCTTCGCCGGCACCCGGCCCAAGGCCGACGCCGTGGTGACGGACCGCCCCGGCATCGCCGTCGGCGCCTCCACCGCCGATTGCGGGCCCGTGCTGTTCGCCGACGCGGAGGCCCGCGTGGTGGGGGCGGCACATGCCGGCTGGAAGGGCGCCTTCACCGGCGTGCTGGAAAACACCGTTGAGGCCATGGAAAGCCTCGGCGCGAGGCGCGGCAACATATTGGCCGTGCTCGGCCCTTCGATCGGCCCGGCCAACTACGAGGTCGGCCCCGAATTCGTCGCCCGCTTCCTGGAGGCGGATGCGGCCAATGCGCGCTATTTCGCCCCCTCGCCCAGGCAGGGCCATGCCATGTTCGACCTGAACCTCTACACGGTGGAACGGCTGCGCAAGGCCGGCGTGCGCGCCGAGAAACTGGACCGCTGCACCTATGCCGAGGAGGAGCTCTTCTATTCCTACCGGCGTGGCACGCATCGCGGCGAGCCGGACTACGGGCGGCAGATATCGGCAATAGTCTTGGAGGAACGGGGCTGATGGCGCTTCATTTTGAACGTTCGGAATTCGATGCCCGGCGCGACCGGCTGATGATCGACATGGCCGAGAAGAAGCTGGACGCTATCCTGCTGTTCGCACAGGAAAGCATGTACTGGCTGACCGGCTACGACACGTTCGGCTTCTGCTTCTTCCAGTGCCTGGTGGTGAAGGCCGACGGCTCGATGGTGCTGCTGACCCGCTCGGCCGACCTGCGCCAGGCCCGCCACACCTCGACCATCGAGAACATCGCCGTGTGGACCGACCGCGCCGACGCCAACCCGGCCGTGGACCTGCGCAACCTTCTGAACGACCTCGACCTGCTCGGCGCCCGCATCGGCGTGGAATACGACACGCACGGGCTGACCGCCTATAACGGCCGGCGGCTGGACGAGCAGTTGCAGACCTTCGGCCAGATCGTGGACGCCTCGCGCATCGTCAGCCGCCTGCGCCTGTTCAAGAGCCCTGCCGAGATCGCCAAGACGGAGAAGGCCGCGGCGCTGGCCGACGACGCGCTGGACGCCGCCTTGCCGCTCGTCAAGCAGGGCGGCGACGAAGCCGCCATCCTGGCCGCCATGCAGGGCACCATCCTGGCCGGCGGCGGCGACTACCCGGCCAACGAGTTCATCATCGGCTCGGGCGCCGACGCGCTTCTGTGCCGCTACAAGGCCGGCCGCCGCAAGCTCAACAAGAACGACCAGCTCACGCTGGAATGGGCCGGCGTCTACCATCACTACCATGCCGCCATGATGCGCACGGTGCTAACCGGCAAGGTCTCCAAGCGCCACCAGGAGCTGTTCGAGGCCGCGCGCGCGGCGCTTCTGGCCGTGGAGAAGGCGATGACGCCGGGCAACACGTTCGGCGACGTGTTCGACGCCCACGCCCGCATGATGGAGACGCACGGCCTGACCCGGCACCGGCTGAACGCCTGCGGCTATTCGCTCGGCGCGCGCTTCACTCCCTCCTGGATGGACATGCCGATGTTCTATCAGGGCAATCCCGAGCCGATCGCGCCCAACATGACGCTGTTCGCGCACATGATCATCATGGATTCCGAGACCGAGACGGCCATGACGCTCGGCCGCACCTACCTGACCACGGAATCGGAGCCGAAGCCGCTGTCGCGCCATGATCTCGACTTGATCGTGCGGTGAAAGCGGTGACGAGGGACGATCGCCGCCAGGGAGTTCTTGCGTTGCCGAGCCGATCGCTTGCGACGACAGCAGCCTTGCTTGCCGCGCTGACGCTTGCCGCCTGCAACAGCTCCAGCGTGCTGGAGCCCTCGGCGATCGCGCCGCCGCCGCCCGGCACCTCGGCCGCAGGCACGGCGCCGGCCGCCGAACCGGCCACGGGCACCGTAGCCGCCACTCCGCGCGCCTCTTCGGCCGCCACGGCAGCGGTGGCCGCCAGGACGCGGCTGCAGATCGCGCCGATCGTCGGCGCGCCGGTGGAGGCGGCCGCCCCCCTGACCGAGCGGCTGAACCAGCGCGCCCGCGAGAACGGCATCACGCTGGCGGGCAGCGCGGACCAGACGGCGACGCATGTGCTGAAGGGCTATTTCTCGACCATGACGGAAGGCAAGGAAACCACCGTCGTCTATGTGTGGGACGTCTACGACCCTTCCGGCAACCGGCTTCACCGCATCAACGGCCAGGTGAAGTCCGCCTCCGCGAACGCCACGGAGGGCTGGGCAGCGGTGACGCCCGAGGCCATGCGGTCGATCGCCGATTCGACGGTCGACCAGCTCACGGCATGGCTGGCCGGCCGCACCGGCTGACCTGTTGCCGGCTTGCCTTCCGTCACGGCTTTGTTGCGATTTCGGCAACGAATCCCGCGCGGAGCGCTTGCAATAGCGGTCAGGGCGG
Source organism: Mesorhizobium sp. (assembly GCA_035325625.1). GTDB lineage: Bacteria > Pseudomonadota > Alphaproteobacteria > Rhizobiales > Rhizobiaceae > Mesorhizobium. The sequence continues at coordinate 7,085 of DAOKZN010000064.1, forward strand.
CTAAAAGCCCGTTACGAATTCCTTCCATCCGGACAATCGGTGCATGAAACTCTTTGCGGGCAATTCCAACAGGGTGCTGGCCGAGGCGGTCGCCCGCTATCTGAACATTCCGCTGGGCAAGGCCAGCGTCCGCCGCTTCGCCGATCAGGAGATCTTCGTCGAGATCCAGGAGAACGTGCGCGGCGAGGACGTGTTCGTGCTGCAATCCACCTCCTTTCCCACCAACGATCATTTGATGGAACTGCTCATCATGATCGACGCCTTCATGCGTTCCTCCGCGCGGCGCATCACGGCGGTCATCCCCTATTTCGGCTGCGCCAGGCAGCACCGGCGCGCCTCCGGCCGCACGCCGATCTCGGCCAAGCTGGTCGCCAACATGATCACCCGCGCCGGCGCCAGCCGCGTGCTGACGCTCGACCTGCATGCCGGCCAGATCCAGGGCTTCTTCGACATCCCCACCGACAACCTGTTCTCGGTGCCGGTCATGGCCCGCGACGTCAAGGCCAAGTACAAGCAGAACGGCAACCTCACCGTGGTGTCGCCCGACACCGGCGGCGTGGTGCGCGCGCGCTCGCTGGCCAAGCGCCTCGACGCCCAGCTCGCCATCGTCGACAAGCGCCGCGAGCGGCCGGGCGAATCGGAGGTCATGAACGTCATCGGCGACGTCAACGGCAAGGACTGCCTGCTGATCGACGACATCGTCGATTCCGGCGGCACGCTGTGCAACGCCGCCGAGGCGCTCCTGGAAAAGGGCGCCACCAGCGTCACCGCCTATATCACCCACGGCGTGCTCTCCGGCGGCGCGGTGGCGCGCATCACCGGCTCCAAGCTGCAGGAGCTGGTCATCACCGATTCCATCCAGGCCACGCAGCAGGTCATCGACGCGCCGAACATCCGCGTCATCTCGATCGCCGACCTGCTGGGCGAGGCGATCTCGCGCACGGCAACCGAGGAATCGGTGTCGAGCCTGTTCGACTGACCGGGCCGTCCCGCGTCACAAAGCCCTGCCGACCGCGCCTCTTGGCCCGCCTCCCTATGAGCTCTCCCGCGATCCGCGCAGATAACCGCGCGGGGACGTGCCCAGCATGCGCTTGAACATGGTGGTGAAGGCCGGCACGCTGTCGTAGCCGACATCGAGCGCCACGCTGGTCACCGGCTCGCCGTCGGCCAGCCGCGGCAGCGCCGCAAACAGCAGCGCCTGCTGGCGCCAGGTGGACAGCGAAAGCCCCGTCTGGCGCTGGAAGGCGCGGGTGAAGGTGCGCCGGCTCATCCCGGCCTGGCGCGCCCAGTCGTCGATGGTTGCGTGCGGCGAAGGCTCCGCCAGGAACCTGCGGCAGAGAGCTTCCATGCGCGGGTCGGCCGGGAACGGCAGGCCCAGCGGCCGCTCCGGCATGCCGGGAATCTCGTGCAGCAGCAGCGACAGCACCAGTTGCGAGCGTGCCGACGGCGGCTCCTCGTCGGGCAGCGCCACCGCCTCCACGATCAGGCTGCGCATCAGGTCGCTCACGCCCACCACGCGCAGCCCCGCCGGCAGGCCGTCGATCGCGTCCGGCTTGACGTAGACGGACCGCATCGACACGTCGCCCAGCATGTCCACGGCGTGCTCGATGCCGGCCGGTATCCACATGGCGTGGTCGGGCGGAACCATCCAGCGCCCGTAGCGCGTCCTGATCAGCACGACGCCGGTGAGCGCATGCAGCAACTGGCTGCGGCTGTGGCGGTGCTGCCGAACCTTGTAGCCGTCCGGATATTCCGAAGGCAGCGCGACGATGGGGCCGCTTCTGCTTTCCAGCCATTCCAGACGGTCGTGCTGCAAGCGATCCAGGTTTCCGGCAGATATGCCGATATGGGAAATGGGATAGGGCATGATGGCCGGTTCATCGGTGCGAGGTGCGGCGCCCGGATGGCCCACTCGCGTAATTGTTGAAGCAAACCACGAAAGAAGTAGCGACGCAACCGGTCTATAAGCGGGTCGGCATCGGCATGCCGGAAAGACGACGGAGCATTTCCTTGACCGACACCACTGCGACGGCCGCGCGCCCCTCGGCGACGGCGACGGCCTTCACCGTGATCCTGGCGGTGAGTTTCTGCCATTGCGTGAACGACATCATGCAGTCGCTCATCGCGGCCATCTATCCGCTGCTCAAGGACAATTACGGCCTCGACTTCTGGCAGATCGGCCTGCTCACCTTCACCTTCCAGGTCACGGCCTCGCTTCTGCAGCCTCTGGTCGGCTGGATCACCGACAAGAGGCCGATGCCCTATTCGCTGCCCTGGGGCA
>DAOKZN010000065.1:0-3681 GCA_035325625.1 Mesorhizobium sp.
CGCTCAGGCGTTGCCGCCGTTCGGGTCGTCGTCCAGCAATATGCGCTCGGCGCTGCCGTCGAGGTCGTCGTACTGGCCGCTGCGCAGCGCCCACAGGAAGCCGCCCAGCCCCAGCCCGCCGAGGAACAGCGCGATCGGGATGAGGATGACGAGGTTGCTCATGCCGCGGGCCGCAGGGCCGTGCCGCCGGGCGCAGGCCGCGTGCCGGCGGGCTTTTCCCACCACCGCCCGGCGCCTGCTGAAAGCCGCATGGCGTTGGCGATGACGACCACGGAGGAGCCGGACATGGCGATCGCCGCGATCAGCGGCGTGACGTGGCCGAGTATGGCGATCGGCACGGCCACGGCGTTGTAGGCCACCGCGAAGGCGAGATTCTGGCGGATGAGGCGGCCCGCCTTCGTCGACACGGATAGCGCCAGCGGCACAGCCGCCAGGCTTTCGCGCAGGAAGACGAAGTCGGCTGCGTTGCGGCCGACATCGGCGGCCGTGGCCGGCGCCATGGAGACATGCGCGGCCGCCAGCGCCGGCGCGTCGTTCAGCCCGTCGCCCACCATCAGCACCTTGCGCCCCTCGGCGGCGAGCGCGGCGATGCGCTCCACCTTGCCGCCGGGCAACGTGCCTGCGGCGAAATCGGCAATGGCGAGCTTGCGGGCGACGGCCTCGGCATTGCCCGCCGCATCGCCGGTGAGCATCGCGACATGGATGCCGCCGCGGCCCAGCGCGGCGACGGCCTCCGCCGCCCCCGGCCGGATGCGGTCCTCGCTGGCGAAGGTGGCCTGGAAGACGCCGTCGCGGGAAAGCACGGTGCCGCTGCTTTCCGTCTCGCTGCCCAGCGCCCAGGCAGCCCGGCCGAGCCGCCACACCGCGCCTCCCGCCTGTGCCTCCAGCCCGCAGCCCGGCACTTCCCGTACGGCCTCGAAACGGAGGCCGGCGGCGGTGCCCTTGCCGGCTTCGGCGATGGCGCGCGCAACGGGGTGGCGCGAATTTGCGGCGAGCTGCGCCGCGACGGCGAGCGCCTCGGGGGCGACGCGTTCGGCCTCGACCAGCCGGGGCGTGCCCATGGTCAGCGTGCCGGTCTTGTCGAAGACGGCGGTGTCGATCGCCGCCAGCCGTTCCATGGCCGAGCCGTCCTTGACCATGATGCCGTTCTCGAACAGGCGGCGCGCCGCCACCACCTGCACGATCGGCACGGCGAGGCCGAGCGCGCAGGGACAGGTGATGATGAGCACGGCGATGGCGATGGTGATGGCACGGTGCCAATCGCCGGTGGCGACCATCCAGCCAATGAAGGTGAGCAGCGCGGTCAGGTGCACCACCGGCGCATAGAGCGCCGAGGCGCGGTCGGCGATGCGGCGATAGCGGGCGCGGCCGCCTTCAGCCGCCTCCATCAGGCGCACCATCTCGGCCAGGAAGGAGTCCTCGGCGGTGGCCACGGCTTCGACGGTCAGCGCGCCGGTGAGGTTCATGGTGCCGGCGCGCAGGACGGAGCCGGGGCCGGCCTGCTGCGGCTCGCTCTCGCCGCTGACCAGCGAGCAGTCGATTTCCGACAGCCCCGCGACGACGCGGGCGTCGACCGGCACGCGCTCGCCCGCCGCCAGAAGCAGCATTGCGCCCTTGCCGATCTCGTCGGCCGGCACGTAGTCGTGGCTGCCGTCGGGACGGACGATGGTGGCCCCGCGCGCGGCGAGCCGGCGCAGGCCGCTGACGGCGACGCGGGCGCGCTCGCGCATGACATGGTCCAGCGTGCGGCCGATCAGCAGGAAGAACAGCAGCGACACCGAAGCGTCGAAATAGGCGTGGGGGCCATGCGTCATCGTCTCGTAGAGGCTCATGCCATAGGCGAGGCTGACGCCGAGCGCGATCGGCACGTCCATGTTCATACGGCCGTGCCGCAGCGCGTTCCAGGCCGAGCGGAAATAGATGCGGCCGGCAAAGGCCAGCGCCGGAATGGCGATCAGCGCCGAGACCCAGTGGAACAGGTCGCGCGTGGCCGCATCGGCCCCCGACCAGACCGAGACCGAAAGCAGCATGATGTTGCCGGCGGCGAAGCCGGCCACGGCCACGGCGCGGATCAGCTCGGAAAGCACCGGATCGCGGCCGTCGTCCTGTGCCGCATCGAACAGGTGGGCCTCGTAGCCCAGCCGGCCGAGCGTGGCGACGAGCGGCGGCACGTCGCCCTTGGCAGCGCCCTCGCGCCAGCGCACCGCGACCCGCCGCGTGGACAGGTTGACGCGCGCGTCCTCCACGCCCGGCAGCCTGGCCAGCGCCGTCTCGATGGTGCGGATGCAGGCGCCGCAATGGGCGCCGGGCACGGAAAGATAGACCTGGAGCAGGCCGGGGCCGGCCGGCCGGCTGGCCAGTCGGATCTCTTCCGCGGAGGCTTCCGAAAACCGTTCGAGATCGAGCGCGGCCTCGGCCGCGGGCGCGCAGCAGCTCATTCCACCGCCCCGTCCTTGACCAGCACGCGTTCCACCTGCCGGTAGGGTGCCTCGCGGCCGACATCGGCGTCGACCTCCACGATCCAGACGCCGTCGCGCACGGTCTCTCCCGACACGAAGGCGCCGTCGGCGGCCCGCTCCAGCCGGATCGTGCGGTCCTGCATCTCGTAGGCGGGATGGCGGAAGAAAACGGTGACGGCGCGCGGGGCGATGCGGGAGCCGGAAGCGTCGGCAAGCTCGTAGCGCACGGTGCCTTCGGCGATGCTCAGCCGGCCCTTCCAGTGCAGCGCCGCCTGCGCCCGACCCTCGGCGGCCTTGTGGTTGAATTCCTGGCTGGCGACATAGGTGTTCTCCACCACCAGGCCGGTCCAGCTCGTGCGGGCGAATGTCGCCATCAGCACGTTGACGGCGATGATGACGCCGAAGAAGGCAAGCATGATGAAAAGCATGTGCCGGCCGGTGAATTCGCCGGAAGTGCGGGAGCTCATTTCAGCGTCTCCGGGGCGTTGAAGGTGGCGGTGTAGGATGCGGTCTCCGTGCCTGCGGCATCGTGCACCAGGAAACGGAAGGTGACGCTGCCCGCCTTCACCAGCCGGCGCGGCTGGCGCACATAGATCTTGACCGACTTCAGCGCATCGGGCTCGGCCTCGATGGACAGCTCCGTGCCCTCCATCTTGTCGCCGACGGCCGTCATGGACGCGCCCGGCAGGCCGTCTATGCCGACCACAAGGGTGCGCGGCTCGGGGATCATGTTGAGCAGCTTGACCGTGAAGCCATTGCGGATCGAGCCGTCCGACAGCGTCACATATTGCGGGTTGCGGTCGTGCAGCACGTTGACCTGCAGGCGCTCGCGCGTCAAAAGCCCGTAGAGCAGCACCGCCCCCACCAGCGACCATGCGGCCATGTAGATGAAGGTGCGCAGGCTGAAGACCTTGCGGAGGTGGAAATCTGCCACCTTGGGGGACAGCCGCCCGTCGGCGCCGCGCACCAGGCCGGGATCGACCGCATGGCCGCCGCCGCCGGTGGCCAGCGCCATGTTGGCGTTATAGTCGTTGAGCGTGGCGTAGGCGATCAGGCCGCGCTCCTTGCCGATCTTGTCCATGACGGCGTCGCAGGCGTCGATGCACAGCGCGCAGGTGATGCATTCGAGCTGCTGGCCGTCGCGGATGTCGATGCCCATGGGGCACACCGCCACGCAGGCGTTGCAGTCCACGCAGTCGCCCACGCTCTGGCCGGCGGCGGC
>DAOKZN010000065.1:3781-9293 GCA_035325625.1 Mesorhizobium sp.
CCGCCACGCAGGCGTTGCAGTCCACGCAGTCGCCCACGCTCTGGCCGGCGGCGGCGGCCTTCTTGGCGTGGCGCGAGCGCGGCTCGCCGCGCCAGTCATTGTAGGTGACGGTGAGCGAGTTCTCGTCGAGCATGGCCGCCTGGATGCGCGGCCATGGGCACATATAGGTGCAGACCTGCTCGCGCATCAGCCCGCCGAACACATAGGTGGTGGCGGTCAGCACGGCGATGGTGATGTAGGCCACGGGTGCGGCCGTGCCGGTGGCGACCTCGCCGAGCAGGGTCGGCGCATCGGCGAAATAGAAAATCCAGGCGCCGCCGGTCGCCACCGCGATCGCCAGCCAGGCGGCGTGCTTGAAGGCGCGCAGCACCAGCTTGCGCGCCGTCCACGGCCCTGCGTCCAGCTTGATGCGGGCATTGCGGTCGCCCTCGATCCAGCGCTCGACGACGAGGAAAAGGTCCACCCACACCGTCTGCGGGCAGGTGTAGCCGCACCAGGCGCGCCCGACCGTGGAGGTGATGAGGAACAGGCCGATGCCGGCCATGACCAGCAGGCCGGCGATGAAGTAGAACTCCTGCGGCCAGATCTCGATGAAGAAGAAGTAGAAGCGGCGGTTGGCGAGGTCGACCAGAACCGCCTGGTCGGGCGCGTAGGGGCCACGGTCCCAGCGCAGCCAGGGCGTCAGGTAGTAGATGCCGAGCGTGATCGCCATGACGATCCACTTGAACTGGCGGAAGCGCCCGGAGGCGCGCTTGGGAAAGATCTTGCGGCGCGCCGCGTAAAGCGGCTTGCGAACCCGCGCGGAATTGACCGCTTCGGCTTCCAGTCTTTCTATTTCGTTCGTGTCCAGCATGCCCGTGTCCAGCGCCACGCCCAGAACGCAACGACTTTCTCTCGAAAAGCCGTCACGGTCTACCTCGTTGTTCGGGCATGACTTGTCGGTCCGCCGGCCAGACGACGCGTTGATCCATATCAAGCGCGGCCTGCGACAAGAAGCCAGCCCGCCGCGCGGCGGGCCAGCCCCATACCCTTGCCGGGCGAGCGGAAAACCTTATTCGCCGCCGCCCAGCGAATGCACGAACACCGCCAGTTCCTTGACCTTGACGTCGCCCAGCCGCGCGCCCCAGGCCGGCATGACGCCCAGCTTGGGAGCGCGCACCTGCGCGGCGATCGCTTCCTCGCCCGAGCCGTAGAGCCAGATGGCGTCGGTCAGGTTGGGCGCGCCGAGCTCGCGGTTGCCCTTGCCGTCCTCGCCATGGCAGGAAGCGCAATTGTCGGCATAGACCTGGCGGCCGGGCTCGACCAGCGACTGGTCGTTGACCGGGCCGGAGAGGCTGGCCACATAGGCGCTGACCTCGGTGATCTGCTTCGGCTCGAGAATCTCGCCGAAGGCGGGCATGTCGGAGACATGCGTGTCGCCATCGGAGGCGAAGCGGATGCCGTGCGCGACGGTCTGGTGGATCTGCTCGGGCGTGCCGCCCCACAGCCAGTCGTCGTCATTGAGGTTCGGGAAGCCCTTCGAGCCCTCGGCGCCGGAGCCGTGGCACTGCACGCAGTTGACCCGGAAGGCGGCGCCGCCGGCGGCGATGGCGAACTCGCGCAGCGAATCGTCGGCCTCGATCTCGGAGACGGTCTTGGCCTGGACGGCATCGACATATTGCTGCTTGGCCGCATCCGCCGCCGCCAGCTCGTTCTTGATCTCGACGCGGCTCGAATAGCCGAGCAGGCCCTTGGTGGCGGAGGTGAGCATGGGCCAGGCCGGATAGGCGATCGTGTAGGCGAGCGCCCAGACGATGGTGGCGTAGAAGGTCCACACCCACCAGCGCGGCATCGGGTTGTCGAGCTCGCGGATGCCGTCCCACTCATGCCCGGTCGTGGCGACGCCGGAGACTTCGTCGATATGCTTTTCGCTCATTTGCGGTCGTCCTCCAGCGGAATGCGGGCGGCCTCGTCGGCCTTGCTCTTGGTGCCGGGGCGGAAGGCGAACAGCACCACTCCGACGAAGAACAGCGTCATGGCGAGCAGCCCCCAGCTATCGGCGAAGTGGCGCATCGCGGTGTAGGTTTCCATCTTGCGTGTCCTCCTAGCGGTAGCCGGCCGCTTCGTCGTAGGTCGAGAAGTCGACTAGCGTGCCGAGCATCTGCAGATAGGCCACCAGCGCATCCATCTCGGTCACCTGCTGCGGATTGCCGTCGAAGTCGCCGAGCTTGGCCTTCGGGTAGCGCCCCTCGACGCCGGCGGTGTCGGCGTTCGGGTTGGCCTGCGCCAGCAGGTCGGCCTCGGCGTTGTCGATCATCTCCTGGGAATAGGGAACGCCGACGTCCACATTGGCGACGAGCTGCGTGGAGAAGCCCTTCGGATCCAGGGGCCTGTCCTTCAGGAAGCCGTAGCTCGGCATGATCGATTCCGGCACCACGGAGCGCGGGTCGCTCAGATGCTGGACATGCCACTCGTTGGAATAGCGGTCGCCGACGCGGGCGAGGTCCGGCCCGGTGCGCTTGGAGCCCCACTGGAACGGATGGTCGTACATGGATTCGGCCGCGAGGCTGTAGTGGCCGTAGCGCTCCACCTCGTCGCGGAAGGGGCGGATCATCTGCGAGTGGCACAGATAGCAGCCTTCGCGGATGTAGATGTTGCGTCCTTCCAGCTCCAGCGGCGAATAGGGCCGCATGCCTTCCACCTTCTCGATCGTGTTCTGGAGATAGAACAGCGGGGTGATCTCGACGATGCCGCCGATCGTGACGACGAAGAGGGAGCAGACCAGAAGCAGCGTCGCGTTGCGTTCCAGAATTGCGTGCTTGTCCATCAGGGCCATGGGAAAGCTCCTATTCAGCCGGCTGGAGGGCGGGCTGAGCGCCGCCGATCGGGGTTTCCTCGCGCTCATAGCCGAGAATGGTCATGGTGATGTTCCAGGCCATGATGACGGCGCCGGCGAGGTAGAGGGCACCGCCCAGCGCGCGCATGACATAGTAGGGGTGCATGGCCGCGACCGACTCGGCGAAGGAATAGACCAGGAAGCCCTGCTCGTCGTATTCGCGCCACATCAGGCCCTGCTGGATGCCCGACACCCACATGACGGCGGCGTAGACGACGATGCCGAGGGTGGCGAGCCAGAAGTGCCAGGTGACCATGCGCACCGAATAGAGCCGCTCGCGGTTCCACAGGCGCGGCACCATGAAGTAGACGGCGCCGAAGGAGATGAGCCCGACCCAGCCGAGCGCGCCCGAATGCACGTGGCCGATGGTCCAGTCGGTGTAGTGCGACAGCGAGTTGACCGCCTTGATCGACATCATCGGGCCTTCGAAGGTCGACATGCCGTAGAAGGCCACCGCCGTCACCATCATGCGCACGATGGGATCGGTGCGCAGCTTGTCCCAGGCACCCGACAGCGTCATCAGGCCGTTGATCATGCCGCCCCAGGAGGGCATCCACAGCATGATCGAGAACACCATGCCCAGCGTCTGCGCCCAGTCGGGCAGGGCCGTGTAGTGCAGATGGTGCGGACCGGCCCAGATGTACATGAAGATCAGCGCCCAGAAGTGGATGATCGACAGGCGGTAGGAATAGATCGGCCGGTTCACCTGCTTGGGGATGAAGTAGTACATCATGCCCAGGAAGCCGGCGGTAAGAAAGAAGCCGACGGCGTTGTGGCCGTACCACCATTGCGTCAGCGCATCCTGCACGCCGGAGAACAGCGAATAGCTCTTGGAGCCGAGGAACGAGGCCGGCACCGCCAGGTTGTTGACCACGTGCAGCATGGCGATGGTGACGATGAAGGACAGGTAGAACCAGTTGGCGACGTAGATGTGCGGTTCCTTGCGCTTGAAGAGCGTGCCCAGGAACACCGCCAGATAGGCCACCCACACCACCGTCAGCCACAGGTCGACATACCATTCCGGCTCGGCATATTCGCGGCTCTGGGTGATGCCGAGCAGGTAGCCGGTGGCGGCCATGACGATGAAGAGCTGGTAGCCCCAGAACACGAACCAGGCGAGCTCGCCGCCGAACAGACGCGCCCGGCAGGTGCGCTGCACCACGTAGAAGGAGGTCGCCATCAGCGCGTTGCCGCCGAAGGCGAAGATCACCGCCGAGGTGTGCAGCGGCCGCAGGCGGCCGAAATTGAACCAGGGCTGGACGTTGAGGTCGGGATAGGCGAGCTGCAAGGCGATGACCACGCCCACCAGCAGGCCGACCACGGCCCAGAACACGGTGGCGATGGCGCCGTAGCGCACCGGCCCGTCCATGTAGGCCGAGGCATCGGCCGCCGGCCGCGCCGCGAAATCGACGTTGCGCAGCAGCACGACCGTGCCCGCTGTCAGCACGAAGAACAGCACCCACATATGGGTGCGGAACGGCGCGTCGGCGCCGAAGCCCGCCCCGGCCAGGGCCAGGAAGGCGGCGATGCCCAACACGACGATGTGGGTTGCGTATTTCATCGAACGACCCCCGCGGCTCTGCGTGCGGGCACGCATGGGTGCGGCCCGTCGCGAAGCCATTCCGCAGGGCGCGGATGCTCGCCTTGATCCATGTCAAACGGGCCGCGCTGAGGCGGCCCGCAAGAGACATGATTTTCCGGTGTTGCCGACCGGCCGCTACGACGCCTTGCCGGAGGTCTGCGGGTCGAACTCCTTCGGGTCGAAGGCGTAGCTGGTCGAGCAGAACTCGCAGGCGACGGTGATGGCGCCGTCCTGCGTGCAGTCGCGGATCTCCTCGGCCGAGAAGCCGCCCAGGACACCGTGGATCTTCTGCCGCGAGCACGAGCCCCGGTCCGCCCCCTCGACGGCGCCGAACACGCGCACGCCGTGCTCGTGGAACAGGCGGTAGAGCAGCCGCTCGGCGCCCACCGTCGGGTCGATCAGCTCGGTCGGCTCGACGGTTCCCAGCAGCGCCAGCAGCTCCTGCCAGGCGTTGTCATCCGGCCCGCGGGCCTCGGCTCCGGCAGGATCGCCGTCGCCGCCGGGCAGGTCGGGCCGGCGCATGCGCTCCGGCGCCTGCGGCAGGAACTGCGCCAGCACGCCGCCGGCGCGCCACTGTTCACGCCCGCCGGGCATGACCAGCTTGGCGACGCCGAGCCTCAGGTCGGTCGGGATCTGCTCCGACTGCCGGAAATAGGTGCGCGCGGCGTCCTCCAGCGAGGTGCCCTCGAGCTGAACGATGCCCTGGTAGCGCTGGGTGTGGGCGCCCTGGTCGATGGTCAGCGCCAGCACGCCCGAACCCAGCAGCGTCCCCGCCGAGAGGTCGCTGTCCGCCGCCAGCGCGGCAAGCCGGCCGGCGTCGAAGCGCGCATAGGCGCGCAGCGCGTGCGGGGTGGAAAAATCGGCCACCAGCATGTCGACCGGCCCGTCGGTGCGGGTTTGCAGGATGAACTTGCCCTCGAACTTCAAGGAGGTGCCGAGCAGCACGGTCAGCACGCAAGCCTGCGCCAGGAGGCGCGCCACCGGCTCGGGATAGGCATGGCGCGACAGGATGGCGTCGAGCAAGGGGCCGAGTTGCACCGCCGGCCCGCGCACGT
>DAOKZN010000066.1:0-9260 GCA_035325625.1 Mesorhizobium sp.
CACGCCGCGCTTTGCAGCGGTGCGCGAGGCCGGCGCCGGGGCGTTATGCGCCGGGTGGGTGGAATGCGCCGGGTGGGTGGAATGCGGTTGGGCCGCGGGCCGCTGGGGCGGCAGGGCCGGGCGTGGCGGCGGCGCGCTTTCCATGCCGCCGCCCTTCTTCTCCGCCGTCAGCGCCACCATGACATTGGCGACGCCGGGAATGGCCTTGACGACGCGCTCGGCCGCCGCGCGCAGCGGCTCCATCTCGTTGGCGCGGGCGGCCGGCACGGTGACGGAGAAGAAGACCTTGGCATCGGCGATGAAGATTTCCGAGACAAGGCCCAGATCGACGATATTGCCGGTGAAGTCCGGCCCCGTCACCGTCCGCAGGCGCTCGACGACGGCTTCCCTGGTGACGGACATGGCGCTTTCCTCATGCTGGCTTGCGGCTATGCTGTGACATAGAGCAGTTTCCCGGCCGCTCCAAGCGCCAGACTGCGCCGTCAGCCTGCCAGCGACACGATGACATAGGCCAGCGCCGAGATGGCGGCCGTCGCCGGAAGGGTGACGACCCAGGCCACGACGATATTGCCCGCCACCCCCCAGCGCACCGCCGAGACGCGGCGTGCCGCGCCCACTCCGATGATGGCGCCGGTGATGGTGTGGGTGGTCGAGACCGGGATGCCGAGCCAGGTGGCGGCGAACAGCGTGAGCGCGCCGCCGGTCTCTGCGCAGAAGCCCTGCATGGGGTTCAGCCGGGTGATCTTGGAGCCCATGGTGTGCACGATGCGCCAGCCGCCGAACAACGTGCCCAGCGCCAGCGCACTCTGGCAGGTCAGCACCACCCACAGCGGCACGTAGAACGTATCGCCCAGCATGCCCTGCGAATAGAGCAGCACGGCGATGATGCCCATCGTCTTCTGCGCATCGTTGCCGCCATGGCCCAGCGAATAGAGCGAGGCGGAGGCGAACTGCAGTATCCTGAAGATGCGGTCGACGGCGAAGGGGGTCTGCCGCAGGAGCAGCCACGACACGACCAGGACCAGCGCCAGCGCCAGCAGGAAGCCCGCCAGCGGCGAAAGCACGATCGCCGACGTGGTCTTGAGCAGGCCCGACCAGACGATGGCGCCGCTGCCGGCCTTGGCCACGCCCGCGCCCACCAGCCCGCCGATCAGCGCGTGCGAGGAACTGGACGGGATGCCCAGCACCCAGGTGATGATGTTCCACGCTATGGCCCCGGCCAGGGCGGAAAAGATGACCGCCGGCGTCACCGTATCGGCGTCGATGATGCCGGTGCCCAGCGTGTTGGCCACATGCAGCCCGAAGAACAGAAAGGCGATGAAGTTGAAGAATGCCGCCCAGAACACGGCATATTGCGGCCGCAGCACCCGCGTGGACACGATGGTGGCGATGGAGTTGGCGGCGTCGTGCAGCCCGTTCAGGAAATCGAAGAACAGCGCGACCGCGATCAGGCCGACCAGCAGGGGGAGAGCGAGGGAGGCGTCCATTGCCGGTTAGACGTTCTCGATGACGATGCCGGAAATTTCGCTGGCCACGTCCTCGAAGCGATCGACCACCTTCTCGAGCTGGCCGTAGATTTCCGAGCCGACGAAATAAGCCATGGCGTCGGCCTTGCCGTGGCGGCGGTAGAGATCCTTCAGGCCGCGTTCGTGAAGCTCGTCGGAGCGCTCCTCCACGCGCACCACTTCCTCGGCGATCGCCGTGAGGCGGTGCACGTTCTGGCCCACCTTGGCCAGAAGCGGGATCGCCTCTGCCACCAGCCGGGCGGCTTCGACGATGGCGTCGCCCATTTCCCGCATCAGCGGGTCGAATTCGGTCTTCTCGAACAGGCGGACCGTCTTGACGGTCTTGTGCATCATGTCGATGGCGTCGTCCATCGACTGGATAAGATCCTGGATATCGCTGCGATCGAAGGGGGTGATGAAGGACCGGCGCACGGCCAGCATCACTTCGGCGGTGATCGCGTCCGCCTCCTTTTCGAGCCGGACGATCTCGTCGCCATGCCGCGCCACATCCTCGCCGGAGAGAAGCAGCCGAAGCGCCTCGGCCGCTTCCACGACCGCCCGGGAATGCCGTTCGAAGAGATCGAAGAACCCGTCCTCGCGTGGAAGAAGTCTCCTGAACCAGCCAAGCATGTCGGATCTTTCGTCGGTTTCGGAAAGCCTCCACATAGCCTCCCGCGGCGTCGCGGGAAACCGTTTGTCGGCGAAAAACATGGGCGCCCACAAAACAAAACGCGCCGCCCGCCGCATCATGGCTTGCGATGGCCGCCGAATTCTCCCACGCTCGGGCCGGGGTCGGGAGACAGACAGGCCGGGACGTGATCGACAAGCTGGAATTCTTCATCGCCCTGGCGAGCGAAAAGCACTTCGGACGTGCCGCCGAGACGTGCGGGGTGACGCAGCCTACCCTTTCGGCCGGCATCAAGCAGCTCGAGGGGCAGCTCGGCGTCATGCTGGTCAAGCGCGGCTCCCGCTTCCAGGGGCTGACGCCGGAAGGCGAGCAGGTGCTGCGCTGGGCACGGCGCATCGTCGGCGACTCGCGCGCCATGAAGGAGGAGATGCGCGCCGCCCGCCACGGCCTGTCGGGCCATATCCGCATCGCCGCCATTCCCACCGCGCTCGCCATGGTGGTGCGGCTGACCACGCCCTTCCGCAAGAAGCATCCCGGCGTCACCTTCTCGATCCTGTCGCGCACCTCGATCGAGGTGCTGACCCTGCTCGGCAATTTGGAGATCGACGCCGGCATCACCTATCTCGACAACGAGCCGCTCGGGCGCGTGGCCAGCGTACCCCTCTACGAGGAGCGCTACCGCCTCATCACCTCGGCGGGAAACCCGTTGTCGGATCGCGATAGAGTGACCTGGGCGGAGGTGAGCCGCCTGCCGCTGTGCCTGCTTACGCCAGACATGCAGAACCGGCGCATCATCGACCAGCACCTGGCCGATGCTGGCGTGCAGGTGCGGCCGACGCTGGAATCAAACTCCATGATCGTGCTGTTCTCGCATATCCGCACCGGAAAGTGGTCGTCGATCATGCCGCTCAACCTCACGGAAACGCTCGGCTTTTCGGAGTCGATCCGGGTCATTCCCATCATCGAGCCGGATGCCAGCCACACGGTGGGGCTGGTGGCGGCCCCCCGCGCCCCGCAGACGCCGCTCGTCTCGGCGCTTCTGGACGAAGCGATGGCGCTGGCAAGCGATTTCCGCGCCGCCGGCTAGGCTATAAGGGGTTGTCGGCGCATCGATAGAGGACTTCTATCGATCGACGGAACGGCTTTATTGATGTCGCGGGTTTTCTCTGGCTTATTAAGGACTTAGCGAAAGCCCACACACCACCAGGGAGGGCGCTGCATGGCGATGCAGGCCGCAGGTACCGAGATCGCGACGCGCACGGCGTCGATCGTGCAGGAATATCAGGGCCTGGAAGGTCCGCTGCTGCCGATCCTGCACGGCATTCAGGAGGAGTTCGGCTACGTGCCGCAGGAGGCGCTGCCGGTGATCGCCACGGCGCTGAACCTGTCGCGGGCCGAGGTGCACGGCGTCGTCACCTTCTATCACGATTTTCGCCGCGAGCCCGCTGGCCGGCACGTGCTCAAGCTCTGCCAGGCCGAATCCTGCCAGGCCATGGGCTCCGACGCGGTCGCTGCCCGCATCAAGCAGCTGCTCGGCATCGGCTTTCATCAGACGACGGCCGACGGCGCGGTGACGCTGGAGCCGGTCTATTGCCTGGGCCTGTGCGCCTGCTCGCCCTCGGCCATGCTGGACGGCGAGGTGATCGGCCGGCTGGACGCGGACAGGATCGACGAGATCGTGGCGGAGGTGCGCTCATGATCCCGCGCATCTTCATCCCCGGCGACTCCGGCTCCGTGGCGCTCGGCGCCGACAAGGTGGCTGCGGCCATCGGGAAGGAGCTGAAAGAGCGCGGCATCGAGGCGAAGATCGTGCGCAACGGTTCGCGCGGCGCCTATTTCCTCGAGCCGATGGTCGAAGTGGCCTGCGCCGCCGGCCGCACCGCCTACGGGCCGGTCAGGCCGGCCGACGTGAAGAGCCTGTTCGACAGCGGGTTCCTTTCCGGCGGCCAGCACAGGCGCTGGCTGGGCGCGCCGGACGACATCCCCTTCCTGGCCGGGCAGACGCGGCTGACCTTCGCGCGCTGCGGCGTCATCGACCCGCTGTCGCTGAACCATTACAGGAAGCATGGCGGCCTCAAGGGGCTGGAAAACGCCATCGCCATGGCGCCGGCGGCAATCGTCGCTCAGGTGACGGAATCCGGCCTGCGCGGGCGCGGCGGCGCCGGCTTCCCCACCGGCATCAAGTGGAAGACGGTGCTCGATACGGCCGCGCCGCAGAAATACATCGTCTGCAACGCCGACGAGGGCGACTCGGCCACCTTCGCCGACCGCATGATCATGGAAGGCGACCCGTTCGTGCTGATCGAGGGCATGACGATCGCCGGCATCGCCACCGGCGCAACGAAGGGTTTCGTCTATATCCGCTCGGAATATCCGCATGCGGTGGACAAGATGGAGAAGGCGGTCGAGGTCGCCCGCAAGGCCGGCGTTCTCGGCCCCGCAGTGCTCGGCTCGCTCCACGCCTTCGACATGGAGGTGCGCGTCGGCGCCGGCGCCTATGTGTGCGGCGAGGAGACCTCGCTGCTCAACAGCCTCGAAGGCAGGCGCGGCGTGGTGCGCGCCAAGCCGCCGCTGCCGGCCATCCAGGGCCTGTTCGGCAGGCCCACCGTCATCAACAACGTGATCAGCCTGGCATCCGTGCCGGTCATCATGGACAAGGGCGCGGCCTTCTACAAGGATTTCGGCATGGGTCGCTCGCGCGGCACCATCCCTATCCAGATCGCCGGCAACGTCAAACGTCCCGGCCTCTACGAGACCGCCTTCGGCCTGACGCTGGGCCAGATCGTGGACGAGATCGGCGGCGGCACCGCCAGCGGCCGGCCGGTCAAGGCGGTGCAGGTGGGCGGGCCGCTCGGCGCCTATTTCCCGCGCGCGCTGTTCGACACGCCCTTCGACTACGAGGCCTTCGCGGCCAAGGACGGGCTGATCGGGCATGCCGGCCTCACCGTGTTCGACGACACCGCCGACATGCTGAAGCAGGCGCGCTTCGCCATGGAATTCTGCGCCATCGAAAGCTGCGGCAAGTGCACGCCCTGCCGCGTCGGCGCGGTGCGCGGCGTAGAGACGCTGGACAAGGTGGCGCAAGGGATCGCCCCCGAAAGCAGCCTCGCGCTGGTGACGGACCTGTGCAACACGATGAAGTTCGGCTCGCTCTGTGCGCTGGGCGGCTTCACGCCCTACCCCGTCATGAGCGCGCTGACCCACTTCCCGGAAGACTTCAGGCCGGCTCCGGTCAGGGAGGCTGCGGAATGACGACGTGCAGTCTTGCTCTCGCCGCAGGGAAGATGGTGTTTTCCCAACCGCTGCGCCCTATTTTTACTCGTTAGGAGAACCGACATGGCTCTCGTTACCGAAATCGACTACGGAACGCCCGAATCGAAGGCCGGGAAGCAGGTCTCGCTGACCGTCGACGGCAGGAACGTGACGGTGCCGGAAGGCACCTCGATCATGCGTGCCTCGATGGAGGCCGGCGTCGAGATTCCCAAGCTGTGCGCAACCGACATGCTGGACTCCTTCGGCTCCTGCCGGGTGTGCCTGGTGGAGATCGAGGGGCGCAACGGCACGCCCGCCTCCTGCACCACCCCGGTGGGCGAAGGCATGGTGGTGCACACGCAGTCCGAGCGGCTTTCGGCGCTCAGGCGCGGTGTGATGGAGCTTTATGCCTCCGACCACGCCATCGGCCGGGGCGAGAAGGCCGGCACCGGGGCCAGCGAGTTCGACAAGGTGGCCGACGAGGTGGGCCTGGGCGAGATCCGCTACGGCACCGACGGCCGCAACCATGTGGCCCCCGGCAACGGCACGCTCAATGTCGACTATCTCGCCCGCGACACCACCAACCCCTATTTCGAATATGATCCGGCGCAGTGCATCGTCTGCTCGCGTTGCGTGCGCGCCTGCGAGGAGGTTCAGGGCACCTTCGCGCTGACCATCCAGGGCCGCGGCTTCGAAAGCCGCATGGTGGCCTCGATGAACGAGGACTTCGTCGAATCCGAATGCGTCTCCTGCGGCGCCTGCGTGCAGGCCTGCCCCACAGACGCGCTGCGCGAGAAGACCATCCTGGAGAAGGGCCTGCCGGAGCGGTCCGTCGTCACCACCTGCGCCTATTGCGGCGTCGGCTGCTCGTTCAAGGCCGAGGTGAAGGACGACGAGGTGGTACGCATGATGCCCTACAAGGGCGGCCAGGCCAATCATGGCCACAGCTGCGTCAAGGGCCGCTTCGCCTACGGCTACGCCACCCACAAGGACCGCATCCTGAAGCCGATGATCCGCGCGAAGGTCAGCGACCCCTGGCAGGAGGTGACGTGGGAAGAGGCGCTCGCCCATACGGCCAGCGAGTTCCGCCGCATCCAGTACCAGTACGGGCGCGGCGCCGTGGGCGGCATCACTTCCTCGCGCTGCACCAACGAGGAAACCTATCTCGTCCAGAAGCTGGTGCGCCAGGGCTTCGGCAACAACAATGTCGATACCTGCGCACGCGTATGCCATTCGCCCACCGGCTACGGGCTAGGCCAGGCCTTCGGCACCTCGGCCGGCACGCAGGACTTCGATTCCGTCGAGCAGACCGACGTGATCCTGCTGATCGGGGCCAACCCGACCGACGCGCATCCCGTCTTCGGCTCGCGCATGAAGAAGCGCATCCGCGAGGGCGCCAAGGTGATCGTCATCGACCCGCGCCGCATCGACCTGGTGCGCTCGGCGCATGTCAAGGCGTCCTATCACGTGCCGCTGCGGCCCGGCACCAACGTGGCCGTGCTGACGGCGCTGGCCCATGTCATCGTCACGGAGGGGCTGTTCAACGAGGCCTTCATCCGTGAGCGCTGCGACTGGAGCGAATTCCAGGATTGGGCATCTTTCGTGGCCCTGCCCGAAAACAGTCCGGAGGCGGTGGGGAAGCTCGCGAATGTCGACCCCGAACTGATCCGCGGCGCGGCCCGCCTCTATGCCACCGGCGGCAATGCGGCGATCTATTACGGCCTCGGCGTGACCGAGCACAGCCAGGGCTCGACCTCGGTGATGGCCATCGCCAACCTCGCCATGGCCACCGGCAATATCGGCCGGCCGGGCGTGGGCGTGAACCCGCTGCGCGGCCAGAACAACGTGCAGGGCTCGTGCGACATGGGCTCCTTCCCGCACGAATTGCCCGGCTACCGCCACATTTCCGGCGACGCGGTCCGCGAAATCTACGAGAGCCTGTGGGGCGTGAAGCTGGACAACGAGCCCGGCCTGCGCATTCCCAACATGCTGGACGCCGCCGTGGACGGCTCCTTCAAGGGCCTCTACGTGCAGGGCGAGGACATATTGCAGTCCGATCCCGACACCAGGCATGTCGCCGCCGGCCTCGCCGCCATGGAATGCGTGGTGGTGCACGACCTGTTCCTCAACGAGACGGCAAACTACGCCCACGTCTTCCTGCCGGGCTCCACCTTCCTGGAGAAGGACGGCACCTTCACCAACGCCGAGCGCCGCATCAACCTGGTGCGCAAGGTGCTGGAGCCCAAGGCCCGCTACGCCGACTGGCAGGCCACGCAGGAACTGGCGCGCGCCCTCGGGCTCGACTGGAACTACACGCATCCCTCGCAGATCATGGACGAGATCGCCAAGACCACGCCGAGCTTCGCCGGCGTCTCGTTCGACGTGATCGAACGGATGGGTTCGGTGCAGTGGCCCTGCAACGAGAAGGCGCCGCTGGGCACGCCGATCATGCATGTGGGCACCTTCGTGCGCGGCAAGGGCAAGTTCATCCGCACCGAATATGTGGCCACCGACGAGAAGACGGGACCTCGCTTCCCGCTGCTGCTCACCACGGGGCGCATCCTCTCGCAATACAATGTCGGCGCGCAGACGCGGCGCACCGGCAACGTGGCCTGGCACGGCGAGGACCGGCTGGAGATCCACCCTCACGACGCCGAGAACCGCGGCATCCGCGACGGCGACTGGGTGCGCGTCGCCTCGCGCTCGGGCTCCACCTCGCTGCGCGCGCTCATCACCGACCGTGTGTCGCCCGGAGTGGTCTACACCACCTTCCACCACCCCGACACCCAGGCCAACGTGGTGACCACCGACTTCTCCGACTGGGCCACCAACTGCCCCGAATACAAGGTCACCGCCGTGCAGGTGGCGCCCTCCAACGGGCCGAGCGACTGGCAGGTGGAGTACGAGGAGCAGGCCCGCAGGAGCCGCCGCGTCTCGCTGGAAGCGGCGGAATGAAATCGGGGCGCCCTCCCGTCACCGCCACCCGGCGCCTGGCGCACCGCGCCGGCGGCACGATGGCGGCCGCCCGCATGGTGCCGGAGGAGACGCCGGTGGCGCTCAGCTTTGCCGGCACCACCCATGCGGTGATGATGGCCAGCCCCGCCGACCTGGAGGATTTCGCGCTCGGCTTCTCGCTGACCGAAGGCATCGTCGCCACGCCCGGCGAGATCGAGACGATCGAGGTGCAGGACCTGGGCGCCGGCATCGACATCCAGATCCGGCTGAAGGACGCCGCCAACACCCGCTTTCAGGCGCGGCGCCGCCGGCTGGCCGGCCCTGTGGGCTGCGGCCTGTGCGGCATCGAATCCATCGAGGAGGCGATGCGCGCGGTGGCTTCGGTAGACGCCGAGAAACTCGCCCTCACCGCGGAAGACGTCGCACGCGCGGTGCGGCTGCTTTCAAGAAACCAGCCGCTGCATGCCGAGACCGGCGCGGTCCATGCCGCAGGTTTCTACACGCCCGGCAAGGGCATCGTGGCCGTGCGCGAGGATGTCGGCCGCCACAACGCGCTGGACAAGCTGGCCGGCGCGCTGGCCAAAGCCGGCATAGACGGCGCTTCCGGCGCCGTGGTCATCACCAGCCGGGTTTCGGTCGAGATGGTGCAGAAGACGGCGGCCATCCATGCGCCTATCGTCATCGCCGTGTCGGCGCCGACGGCGCTTGCCGTGCGCACGGCCGAAGCCGCCGGCATGACGCTGGTGGCGCTGGTGCGCGGCGACGAGTTCGATGTCTTTTCGTGCCCCGGGCGCGTGAATTGCGAGGTTTCCAGGCATGTCGCATGACGAGGACCACATCCTGTCCACGCGGGAAAGGCTGGTGCTGATGGCCAACCAGATCGCCACCTTCTTCCGCTCCAAGCCGCATGAGGAAGGCGT
>DAOKZN010000067.1:0-9203 GCA_035325625.1 Mesorhizobium sp.
CTTCCAGCGTCTCGCCTTCCAGCTTGCCGAAGCGCGAATGCGCCCAGCCGACGATGCATGCGGTCATGGAACTTTCCTCCAGATGAATTGGCCCGGTACGGGTTTCCCCCTCAAAATGGACATCCGCGCCCGTGCAGTAAAGGGAAGTTTTGCATTGCAGCATCGCGGTTGCGAATTTTTCATTGATTGACCAGTCAATTAAAAATACTCTGCCGGGCGAAGGAGCCTGGAGATGCCGAAAGTCGGAATGGAACCGCTGCGCCGCAAGGCGCTGATCGACGCCACGATCTCGGCGATCGGCGAGCGCGGCTCGCTCGACGTCACCATGTCCGACATAGCCGGCCGCGCCGGTGTGTCGTCGGCGCTGGCGCACCACTATTTCGGTGCCAAGGACGAATTGCTGCAGGCCACCATGCGCCACCTGCTTTCCGAGCTGGGCGCCGACGCGCGGACTGCCCTGCGCGCGGCCGCTACCCCGCACCAGCGCGTGCTTGCGCTGATCGCGGTGAACTTCTCCGACAAGCAGTTCCAGGCCGGGACCATCGCCGCCTGGCTCGCCTTCTATGTCGAGGCGCAGAAGTCGCCCGCCATGCGCCGGCTGCTGCGCATCTACGCGCGCCGGCTGCATTCCAACCTGATGAGCGGCCTTGTCCGCCTGCTGCCGCGGGCCGAGGCCGAGCGCGTGGCCGAAGGCATCGCCGCCCTCATCGACGGCTTCTACATCCGCCGGGCGCTGAAGGACGGCGCACCGAACGCGGCAAGCGCCGCCGCCGTGATCGAAGATTATCTGGAAACCAAGCTTGTCCAGCAGAAGGCATGAAGATGAGCCCGCGCCCCAACATCCTCATCGTCATGGTCGACCAGTTGAACGGCAAGCTGTTCCCCGACGGCCCGGCCGATTTCCTGCACGCGCCGAACCTGAAGGCGCTGGCCGCGCGCTCGGCCCGCTTTTCCAGCAACTACACCGCCTCGCCGCTGTGCGCGCCTGGCCGCGCCTCCTTCATGAGCGGGCAGCTGCCGTCGCGCACCGGCGTCTACGACAACGCCGCTGAATTCGTTTCCTCGATCCCCACCTTCGCGCATCACCTGCGCGCGGCGGGCTATCACACCGCGCTTTCGGGCAAGATGCACTTCGTCGGCCCCGACCAGCTGCACGGCTTCGAGGAGCGGCTGACCACCGACATCTATCCCGCCGATTTCGGCTGGACGCCCGACTACCGCAAGCCGGGCGAGCGCATCGACTGGTGGTATCACAATCTCGGCTCCGTCACCGGCGCCGGCGTGGCCGAGATCACCAACCAGATGGAGTATGACGACGAGGTCGCGTTCCTCGCCGCCCAGAAGCTCTACGATTTCTCGCGCGCCTCGGACGATCCCGGCCGCCGCCCGTGGTGCCTCACTGTCTCCTTCACCCACCCGCACGATCCTTACGCCGCGCGTCGCCAATATTGGGACCTCTACGAGGACTGCCCTGCCCTGGAGCCGGAGGTCGGCTTCATTCCCAAGGAGGAACAGGACCCGCACTCGCAGCGGCTCTATCTGGCCAGCGACTACGACAGCTTCGACATCACGCCCGAGCAGGTGCGCCGTTCGCGCCGCGGCTATTTCGCCAATATCTCCTATCTGGACGACAAGGTGGGCGAGCTGCTTTCGGTGCTCGAACGCACCCGCATGCTGGACGACACCGTCATCCTGTTCTGCTCCGACCACGGCGACATGCTTGGCGAGCGCGGCCTGTGGTTCAAGATGTGCTTCTATGAGGGGTCGTCGCGCGTGCCGCTGATGATCGCCGGCAGGGGCATCGCACCCGGCCTGATTGCGGCGCCGACCTCCAATCTCGACATCTGCCCGACGCTGTGCGACCTGGCCGGCATCGACATCACCGACATATTGCCGTGGACCGACGGCCGATCGCTCAGGCCGCTGACGGAAGGCGAGGCGCGCGGCGAGCCGGTGCCGATGGAATATGCGGCCGAGGGCTCCTATGCCCCGCTGGTGGCGCTCCGCGACGGCAGGTACAAGTTCGTGCATTGCGAGATCGACCCGCCGCAACTGTTTGATCTGGAATCCGATCCGCTGGAGCTGACCAATCGGGCGGCCGACCCGGCCAATGCGGGGCTGGTGGCGCAGTTCATGGAAAAGGTGCGGGCGCGCTGGGACATGGCCGCCTTCGACGCCGCCGTGCGCCAGAGCCAGGCACGGCGCTGGGTGGTCTATCCGGCGCTGCGCAACGGCGCCTATTTCCCATGGGATTTCCAGCCGCTCAGGCAGGCTTCCGAGCGCTACATGCGCAACCACATGGACCTCAACGTGCTCGAAGAGCAGAAGCGCTTTCCGAGGGGTGAATAGGCATGGCGGAAGCGGATTTCGTCATCATCGGCTCCGGCTCGGCGGGTTCCGCCATGGCCTACCGGCTGTCAGAGGACGGCAGGCACTCGGTCATCGTCATCGAATATGGCGGCACCGATGCCGGCCCGCTGATCCAGATGCCGTCGGCGCTTTCCATTCCGCTCAACATGCCGCTCTACGACTGGGGTTTCTCCAGCGAGCCGGAGCCGCATCTGGGCGGCCGCGTGCTGGCCACGCCGCGCGGCAAGGTGCTGGGCGGCTCCTCCTCCATCAACGGCATGGTCTATGTGCGCGGCCATGCGCGCGACTTCGACCATTGGGCCGAGCAAGGGGCGGCGGGCTGGAGCTATGCCGACGTGCTGCCCTACTTCAAGCGCATGGAGCATTCCCACGGCGGCGAGGAAGGCTGGCGCGGCACGAGCGGGCCGCTGCATGTCCAGCGTGGCGCCCGCGCCAATCCGCTCTACGCCGCCTTCATCGAAGCCGGCAGGCAGGCAGGCTTCGAGCTGACCGACGACTATAACGGCTCCAAGCAGGAAGGCTTCGGGCCGATGGAGCAGACCATCCACATGGGGCGGCGCTGGTCGACGGCCAACGCCTATCTGCGGCCGGCGCTGAAGCGGGGAAATGTCAGCCTCGTCAAGGGTTTCGCCCGGCGCGTGGTGATCGAGAATCAACGCGCAACCGGCGTCGAGATCGAGGCGCACGGACGGATCGAGATCGTCAAGGCGCGGCGCGAGGTGATCGTGGCCGCCTCCTCGATCAATTCGCCGAAGATCCTGATGCTGTCGGGCATCGGCCCGGCGCAGCACCTGAAGGACAACGGCATCGCCGTCGTCGCCGACCGGCCCGGTGTCGGCGCCAATCTGCAGGACCATCTGGAGCTCTACATCCAGCAGGAGTCGATCCAGCCGATCACCCTGAACTCCGTGCTCAACCCCTTCTCCAAGGCGCTGATCGGCGCGCGCTGGATGCTGTTCAAGAGCGGGCTCGGCGCCACCAACCATTTCGAATCGGCTGCCTTCGTGCGCTCGGCCGCCGGCGTCGATTACCCCGACATCCAGTTCCACTTCATTCCCGCGGCGGTGCGCTATGACGGCAAGGCGGCGGCGAAGTCGCACGGCTTCCAGGCCCATGTCGGCCCGATGCGGTCGAAATCGCGCGGCGCGGTGACGCTGCGCTCGCCCGAGCCCATGGACAAGCCGGTCATCCGCTTCAACTACATGTCGCACCCCGACGACTGGGCCGACTTCCGCCATTGCATCCGCCTCACCCGCGAGATCTTCGGCCAGACGGCGTTCGAACCCTATCGCGGCGAGGAGATTTCTCCCGGCCGCCACGTGCAGACCGACGCCGAGCTGAACGACTTCATCCGCGACCATGCCGAAAGCGCCCTGCATCCATGCGGCACCTGCCGCATGGGGCGCCAGGACGACACGACCGCAGTGGTAGACCCCGAATGCCGGGTGATCGGGGTCGAGGGGCTGCGGGTGGCCGATTCGTCCATCTTCCCGCGCGTCACCAACGGCAACCTCAACGCGCCCTCGATCATGACCGGCGAGAAGGCCTCCGACCACATACTCGGCCGCGCCCCGCTTGCCCCCTCCAACCAGGAGCCGTGGATCAACCCGCGCTGGCAGGTGAGCGACCGGTGAAGTCGGATAGCGGTATGCTACAATGCACTGCCAATGTGAAAGGAACCCGATGAAAGCCCAGCCCAAGGCATCGCACTACATCAACGGCCGCTTCGTCGAGGACGAGCAGGGCGCGCCGCTGCCGGTGATCTATCCGGCCACGGGCGAGACAGTCGCCGTGCTGCATTCGGCCACGCCCAACATCGTGGAGCTGGCAATAGAGGCCGCGCGCGCCGCACAGGGCGCCTGGGCGCGGCTGAAGCCGGTGGAGCGCGGGCGCATCCTGCGCAGGGCCGCCGACATATTGCGCGCCCGCAACGACGAGCTGGCGCGGCTGGAGACGCTGGACACCGGCAAGGCGATCCAGGAAACGCTGGTGGCCGACGCGCCTTCGGCCGCCGACTGCCTCGAATATTTCGCCGGCGCGATCGCCGCCTACAACGGCGAGTTCATCGACCTCGGCGGGCCCTTCGCCTATACCCGGCGCGAGGCGCTCGGCGTGTGCGTGGGCATCGGCGCCTGGAACTACCCGATCCAGATCGCCGGCTGGAAGTCGGCCCCGGCGCTGGCCATGGGCAACGCCATGGTGTTCAAGCCGTCCGAGAACACGCCGCTTTCGGCGCTGGCCCTGGCCGAGATCTACACCGAGGCCGGCCTGCCGGACGGGCTGTTCAACGTCGTGCAGGGCTATGGCGACGTGGGCGCGGCGCTGGTGGAGCATGACGTGGTCGCCAAGGTCTCCCTCACCGGCTCGGTGCCCACCGGCCGCAAGGTGCTTTCCCTTGCCGGCTCGAAGATGAAGCACGCCACCATGGAGCTCGGCGGCAAGTCTCCGCTGATCGTCTTCGACGACGCCGACCTCGAAAACGCCATCGGCGGCGCGATGCTCGGCAATTTCTATTCCACGGGGCAGATCTGCTCCAACGGCACCCGCGTCTTCGTGCAGAAGGGCCTGCACGACCGCTTCGTCGAGCGCCTGGTGGAGCGCACCAAGAAGATCCGCATCGGCGACCCGCTCGACCCCGAGACCCAGATGGGACCGCTCGTCAGCAAGGCGCAGCACGACAAGGTGGTGGACTATATCCGCATCGGCCGCGAGGAAGGGGCAAACCTCGCCTGCGGCGGCGGCGTGCCTTCCCTGCAGGGCTTCGAGGCCGGCTTCTTCGTGGAGCCCACCGTCTTCACCCGCGTCACGGACGACATGCGAATCGCCCGCGAGGAAATCTTCGGGCCGGTGATGAGCGTGCTTTCCTTCGAAAGCGAGGACGAGGCGGTCGAGCGCGCCAACGCCACCGGGTTCGGGCTGGCCGCCGGCGTCTTCACCCGCGACCTGCCGCGCGCCCACCGGGTGATTTCCGAGCTGGAGGCAGGAACCTGCTGGATCAACGCCTACAACCTCACCCCGGTGGAGATGCCTTTCGGCGGCGTCAAGCAGTCCGGGATAGGGCGCGAGAACGCGCTCGCCGCGCTTTCCCACTATTCTCAGCTCAAGGCCGTCTATGTCGAGACGGGCGACGTGCAGAGCCCTTACTGATCCATTCCGCCGGCCGGGGCGCGGAGGCCGGCCGAGCGGCGAACGGCAAGGCGGGCGAAGCGCACGAAATACCGCCTCCACACCCCATTCCCGCTTGCAGGAAAGAAATACGGCGGCTATAAGCCCGCCGTCTGGTCACGGAGTGTAGCGCAGCCTGGTAGCGCACATCGTTCGGGACGATGGGGTCGCAGGTTCAAATCCTGCCACTCCGACCAGAAAAATCCTTCTTTTCCCGCATGCGCTCTCACGGAACCCCGGCAAGGCCGGCGGTGTTCCGCCAACGGCACCGACGCCGCCCCGGACGAGCCGGAGCGGCCACACTTCCTCGGGCCGGCGGCTCAGGCCGACAAATCAGGCCGGCGGCGAACCCTGATGGATCGCCTTCCTGACCTCCGACCGGAATTCCGGCGTGTCCTTGCCGCCATGCACCGCCACCGCATGCTGGACGGCCGCGTTGACGAGTTCGTCCTCCCCATCGGCCGATATGGCGATGGTGCACTTCATTTCACTCGGGAATTCCCGGCAGTCGATATATCTGCGTGCCATCTTCATCTCCCGCTCTTCAACGTCGTTGAAAGCTCGACCGGCACCCGGCGAATCTGGCGAATACGGAGCCCTTGCCGGCTGCTTGCCGGCTCCGGGGCGGACGTGACCGTCCACAGCCCGAATCGCCTGTTGGCAAGCCGCGCCGCCTCCTTCCCGGATGCGGGCGCACCTCGATGCATGCCGATCGACAGCAGAAATTAAACCCGAACGATCGGGCGAACAAATCGCAAAAAGCGCGCCCTCGCCGCAAAGCCATGCGCATGCCGCTTGGCCGGGTTGTAGCAGATACACGCAAAAACACCTTTAGGTTGTAATTTCCCTTGATCGTTTCTGCAATCGTGCCTGCCAAGCTGGCCGCATGGAAAAGGTCTTGAAAACAAAGGTTAAGGACCGATCTTTCAAAGCGGACACCGGCGCCGCCACGGCCGTCGAATTCGCCATGCTGGCGCCGCTGTTCATCCTGCTCATGCTCGGAATGGTTGCATACGGCATTTATTTCGGCGCCAGCCACTCCGTGCAGCAGATCGCCGCCGACGCCGCGCGCACCGCGATCGCCGGGGAGAACGCCTCCGAGCGCCGCACCCTGGTGCAGGCTTTCGTGGCCGCCAATGCGGGAACCTATCCGTTCGTGGACCCGCGCAGGCTGACGATCGACGCCCGCGACAGCGCCGCCGATCCCAACCAGTTCGACGTGTCGGTGCGCTACGACGCGCGCAACCTGCCGATCTGGAACCTGCTGGCCGGCCTGCCGATGCCGGACGTGACCATTTCCCGCAGTTCCACCATCCGCATGGGAGGCCTGTGATGCCGGTTCCCGTACGTGCCGCCGGTTCGTTGCTGCGACGCCTCGCCGGCGACCGCCGCGCCAATTTCGCGGTGATGACGGCGCTGACCGCGCCGGTGGCGCTGCTGCTGACGGCCTTTGCCGTGGACGAAGGGTCGCTGTTCACCGAGCGGCGCGAGGCGCAGTCGCTGGCCGACCTCGCCGCGATCGCCGCGGCGGCCAATATCGCCAAGGCCGAGACCGCCGCATTGGCAACGCTGAGGGACAACGGCCTGTCGGCGCCGGTGCTGCAAGGGCCGGGCGGCACGATCGACGTGGCCGGCGGCAAGGTGTCGGTGAAGGTCGTGCGCGGCCGCTACACCGGCGGTGCCGGCACGCAGGCCGGCAGGCGATTTGCCGCAAACGCGGAACCGTTCAATGCCGTCGAGGTGTCCTTGCACAAGGCCGGAACGCTGTTCTTCGGCGGCGCCTTCATGGATCCGCCCGTCATCGGCGTGAAGGCGGTGGCCGCCGCGACCCCGCAGGCCACATTCTCGGTCGGTTCGCGGCTGGCCCGGGTCAGGACCGAGGACAGCCCCCTGCTGAACAGCCTGCTGGGCGGTCTGCTCGGCACGAGCCTCTCCCTGGACGGGATGAGCTACAATGCCCTCCTCGACGCCGACGTCGAGATCCTGTCCTTCCTCGACGCGCTGGCCACGCGGCTCGACCTTACCGCGGCATCCTATTCCGACGTGCTCGCCAAGCAGGCGACCATAGGCCAGATCGCCGGCGTCATGGCCGGAATGCCCGGCTTCGACCAGAAAGGCCGGCTGGCGCTGCAGGCAGTCGCGGCGGGCGCGGCCGCAAACGTCGCAGTCCCCCTCTCCAGGCTGGTCGACCTCGGCCCCGTGGGCAAGCTGGCGCTCGGGCAGCAGCCTCCGGGGCTGGCCGTGGAAGCCAGCGCGCTCGACATGCTGATGGCGGCGGCGATGCTGGCCAACGGGTCGCGGCAGGTGGCCGTGGATACGGGCATTTCCGTTCCCGGCCTGCTGGGCGTCGAGCTTCTTCTCGCCATCGGCGAGCCGCCGCAATCCTCCCCCTGGCTGGCGGTGGGCGAAAGCGGCGCCGTGGTGCGCACGGCGCAGACGCGGCTGAAGCTCGTGGCCAATATCGGCGGCTCCATCGTCCAGACGGGCATCAAGCTCTTGAGCGTGACCGTGCCGATCAATGTCGAGGTCGCCTATGCGGAAGCCGAACTCACCGACATTTCCTGCCCCACCGGCCGCCCCGAAAGCCGGCAGGTGACGATCGCCGCGAAGCCGGGCATCGCCGATGCCTATCTGGCGCAGAACACCAGCGCCAACTTCGCCGACTTCACCCGCAAGCAGAGTTTTGGCGAGGCCGTGCTGGCCAAGGCGGAAATCAACCTGCTCATCATCAAGATCCCGCTGCTCGAACTGCGCGCCATGGCGCATGCCCAGATGGGCGACACCACCGCGACCAGGCTGGTCTTCAACGACAGCGACATCACCGCCGGGCGCGTCCGCACCGTCACGGCACGCGACTACACGCAATCCCTCACCGCCTCGCTGCTGAAGGACCTGAGGCTGACGCCCTATGTGGCGGGCGTGCGCGTCGACCTGCTCGACATCGTGTTCAAGCCGCTGCAGGGCGCCATCCTGCCGCTTCTGCAGAGCGTCACCTCGCAACTGGACCCGATCCTGTTCAAGCTGCTTTCAGGGCTGGGCATCGGGCTCGGGCAGGCTGACGTGCGCGTGACCGGCGCCACCTGCGGCCGCTCCGTGCTGGTACAGTAACCCCTATCCCAGCCGCGCGACGACGTGGCCGAGGGGGCCGAGCGAAAGCGCCCGTTCGCCGGAAAGAGGCTGGCCTGTGGAGACGACGGACCCAAGCGGTCCGACTTCAGCAGGCAGCGCCCACAGCACCGTCTCCCCGGAAAAATTGAATGCGCATAACAGCGTCTCTCCCTCCGCCTCGCGCAGGAATGCAAGCACGTCGCCTTGCGCATCGAGGAAACGGATCGAGCCCGAAACCAGCGCCTTGTGCGCCTTGCGCCGCGCCAGCATGTCCCGGTAGCAGGTCAGCACCGAGCCCGGATCGGCGGCCTGGACATCCACGGCGCGGGCGCGATGCCCGGGCGGGATCGGTAGCCACGGCTTTCCCGTGGAGAAGCCGGCATTTTGCGCGCCTGCTTCCCACACCATCGGCGTGCGGCAGCCGTCGCGCCCCTTGAAGCCCGGCCAGAAGCGGATGCCGTAGAGGTCGCGCAGATCCTCGAAGGCAAGCTCGGCCTCCGTCAGGCCCAGTTCCTCGCCCTGGTAGAGGCAGATCGAGCCGCGCAGGCAGCAAAGCAGGG
>DAOKZN010000068.1:0-9062 GCA_035325625.1 Mesorhizobium sp.
CACGCCGGCCGGCATGATCGTGCTGGACGCGCTGGTGGCGGATCTGGCGCGGTGACGGCTTTCCTTTCCGGCCCCACTGTCCCAAGGTGGCCACAAACGACGTAGCAGGATCCGGCACATGAACCTTGGCTTGTCTTCCTGGCAGTTCTGGGCGGTGCTTTCGGCCGCGTTCGCGGCGCTGACGGCGATCTTCGCCAAGGTCGGCGTGGAGAACGTCAACTCCGATTTCGCCACGCTGATCCGCACCGTCGTCATCCTGCTGGTCACCGCGGGCATCGTCGCCGCCACCGGCCAGTTCCAGGCGCCGGGCTCCATCTCCGGCCGGACCTACCTGTTCCTGATCCTGTCGGGCATGGCGACGGGCGCGTCGTGGCTGTGCTATTTCCGCGCGCTGAAGCTCGGGCAGGCCGCGCAGGTGGCGCCCATCGACAAGCTAAGCGTCGTGCTTGTGGCGGTGTTTGGCGCGGTCTTTCTGGGCGAGCGCCTGTCCGGCACGAACTGGCTTGGCGTCGCCCTCATCGCGGCGGGTGCGGTTCTGGTCGCCTACCGGGTGTAGTTGCGCGCCTTCGCGCGCGCTCCTGGTTTCCAGTCGGGTCATGAAGATATCGAAGCGATTGGGCATTGGCCGGTCGGTGCTCCGTCGCGCATTTGTCTCGGCGGGAAAGCCGCCGCGGCCGATCTTGTTCCCTACTGCGGCAAAGTCATGGCACCGGCGGCACGCCCGCCTCACGTTTTGCAACAGGTGCCGATCCGTGCGACAGGAGCGGCATGGAAAACAATGCCGATGCCGGGACGACACGACGCAGCTTCCTGATCGGGCAGGCCGAATTCCCGGCGCGGGCGCCGGAACCGGCGCTCTATCTGGTGGCGACGCCCATCGGCAACCTGGCCGACATCACCCTGCGCGCGCTGGAGACGCTGGCCGGCGCCGACATCGTGGCGGCGGAGGACACGCGCGTCTCGCGCGTGCTGCTGGAGCGCTACGGCATCCGCCGCCGTACCACCGCCTATCACGAGCACAACGCGGCGCAGGCGGGGCCGAAGCTGATCGCCGCGCTGGAGGAAGGGCGCAGCGTGGCGCTGATCTCCGACGCCGGCACGCCGCTGGTCTCCGACCCTGGCCACCGGCTGGTAGGCGAGGCGCTGGAGCGCGGCATCCGCGTAGTGCCCATTCCCGGCCCCTCGGCAGCAATTGCCGCACTGACCGCTTCCGGCCTGCCTTCTGACGCCTTCTTCTTCGCCGGTTTTCTGTCCCCCAAGGCGGGGCAGCGCCAGAGCCGGCTGGAGGAGATTAAGGCCGTGCCGGGCACGCTGATCTTCTTCGAATCGCCGCGCCGGCTGGAGGAATCCCTCGCCGCCATGGCGGACGTGCTGGGCGGCACGCGCCGCGCGGCGGTGGGGCGCGAACTGACCAAGACGTTCGAGGAGATGCGGCTGGGCACGCTGGCGGAGCTGGCCGCCCATTACGCCGAGGCCGGCGCGCCGAAGGGCGAGATCGTCGTCTGCGTCGGCCCGCCGCAGGCCAGGCAGGAAGGGCCGGCCGACATCGACCGGCTGCTGCTCTCGCTGGCGGGGGAAATGCCTGCCTCGAAGGCGGCGGCGGAGGCCGCGAAGATGACCGGCGGCCAGAAGCAGGCGCTCTACCGCCGGCTGCTGGAACTGAAGGAAGGCGGCGGTGGCTGACGCGGCCGCCCGCAGGCGCAGCTCGTACCGGCGCGGCCACCGCAGCGAATGGCTGGCGGCGCTGGCGCTGACGGCCAAGGGCTACCGCATCCTCGCCCGCCGCTACCGGACGAAGCTCGGCGAGATCGACCTGATCGCGCGGCGCGGCGACCTCGTGCTGATCGTGGAGGTCAAGGCGCGGCGCACGCTGGTCGAGGCGATGGAGGCGATCCGCCGCGAGTCGGAACGCCGCATCGAGGGCTCGGCCGACATCTGGCTGTCGCGCCAGCCCGACTACGGCCGGCTCAGCGTGCGCTTCGACATGGTCGCCGTGCTGCCCTGGCGCTGGCCGGTGCATGTGGAGAACGTGTTTTACGGGCGGAGGTGACCCCCCTCATGGACAGGCGATCGGCGGGACAGTGCCCCACCCCTGCCCCCTCCCCACAAGGAAGAGGGAGACGCCGACGCCGCCGTCTCAGCCAAGATCATCCCACCAAAGGATCGCAGCGCCGCAGAATCCCCCTCCCCTTGTGGGTCAGGGGTGGGGGTGCCTTTCCTGCACAATCGCTCGCCGCACGAGGGGGAATTCCCGAGGCGCCTCACGGGGCTCGGCGGGCTCGGTCTCGATGCCGTCCACGACGGCGCCGTGCGGCCCCTGCCGCAGCAGGCCGAGCATCTCCTCCACCGCCTCGCCCGGCCCGGCCAGCAGCGCGGCGACGGAGCCGTCCGGCTCGTTGCGCACCCAGCCGGAAAGGCCGAGCGCCTCGGCCTCCTCCACCGCCCAGTAGCGGAAGCCGACGCCCTGCACGCGCCCGGTCACCCGCACCATGACGGCCCGGCCGCTCATCTTGCCGTCACCCGCATCGGCAGGCCTCCCTCCGGCTGGGTGGTCAGCTTCTGCACCGGCCAGGGTTTCGTCTCGGCCACCGTGTCGAAGCGGAAGCGCGACATCAGAACGGCGAGCGCGATGATGGCCTCCTGCATGGCGAAGGAGGCGCCGATGCACACGCGCGGGCCGGCACCGAAGGGCAGGTACTGGAAGCGGTCGATCCTCTCCCGGTTGCCGGGATGGAAGCGGGCGGGAACGAAGGCGTCGGGGTCCTGCCACAGCTTGCGGTGGCGGTGCACCACCCAGGGCATGACCAGAACCGCCGCGCGCGGCGGGATGGAGAGCCCGTTGAAGGTCTCCGGCTCGATCGGCTCGCGGTTGATGGACGGCGCGGGCGGATAGAGCCTGAGCGCCTCCTCGAAGGCGGCGCGGGTGAGCGGCATGGCGTCCAGCCATTTCGCCGGGTCGGGCTCGCGCGCCAGCACCGCGTCGATCTCGGCCTCTATAGGCGCGCGCTCCCACGGCGCCTCGGCCAGGCAATAGAGCGTCCAGCCCAGCGCCCGCGCCGTGGTTTCGTGGCCGGCGCCGATGAAGGTGATGATGTTGTCCTCCACCTCGGCGCGCGTCAGCCCGTCCGGCCCCTGGGCGCGCAGCAGCAGGGTCAGGAAATCCCGCGGCACGCCGCCGGGGTCGCGCTTCAGCCTCGCCTCGCGCATGGCCATGGTGTCGGCCACGATCTTGCGGAAATAGGCCATGGTGCGGCGGCCGCGGATGCGGGTGAGGCGCGGCAGCCAGTCCGGCGCGCGCAGCAGGTCGAGCGGGTCGACGCGGCCCATGGTCTCGAACAGCCGGTCGATCTGGCTGGCGAAGGAGCCGGGCTCGCCGGCGATCTCGCCCGAGAACAGCGTCTCGGCCAGGATGTCGTAGGTCAGCTCGGTCATGTCGCGGGCGATGTCGTGGACCGCGCCGTCCTCGTAGCGGGCGACGAATTCCCGGGTGCGCTTCAGCATCGGACCGGCGAAGCCGAAGATGTGGCGCGGCGTGAACACCGGCGCCATGGCCTTGCGCGAGCGCTTCCACACCTCGCCTTCGGCGGTCAGCAGGCCGTCGCGCAATATGGGCCGCAGGATCTTCTGGCGCACCGTGGCCATCTTGTAGTTCCTGGCGTTGTCCACCAGCACGTGGCGGATCAGCGCGGGGTCGTTGGCCACCACCAGCGGGCCGCCGATGCCGCCGCGGATGCAGACCCACGGCTCGTTGTAGGAGGGCTCGCCCCACAACTCCAGCGGGTTGCGGTAGACGATGCGCATCATCTCCAGCGCCGAGGGCGGGCTGGTGCGCGGCCTGGGCGCCGGCGGAACGAAGGGAGCGGGCTTGCTGTCCATCCTGGCTTTCGCGGGCTTTCCGTGATGTCCCAGTGTAGGCCCCGGGCCGGCGCGCGTCCATGCGGGCGCGGGCCCGGGGCCTCCCCGAAAAGTGACGGGTCGCGGCAAGATGACCCTTGCCCGCTTGAACCATCTGCCATACGTCACGGTCACCAACGGATACCGTTACCGACAGGAGCCCCCCTTGAAGCACCGCCTCAACATCGTCATCGGCACCACGCGGCCGGGCCGCGCCGGCCCCGTCTTCGCGCACTGGCTGGAGAATTTCGCACGCGACCACGGCAAGTTCGAGCCGGTGCTTTCGGATCTCGCCGCGTTCGACCTGCCGCTGATCGACGAGCCGCACCATCCGCGCCTCGGCAAGTACGAGAAGGAGCACACCAGGGCCTGGTCGAAGGCGGTGGACGCCGCCGACGCCTTCGTGTTCGTGACGCCGGAGTACAATTACTTCGCCGCGCCCGCCATCGTGAACGCGGTCGACTACCTGTCGCGCGAGTGGCAGTACAAGCCCGCCGCCTTCTTCAGCTATGGCGGCGTGTCGGGCGGCATGCGCTCGGTGCAGGCACCAAGCCGCTGCTCACCACGGTCAAGATCATGCCCATTCCGGAGGCGGTGGCGGTTCCCTTCTACCAGAAATCGCTCGACGAGAACGGCGTGTTCACCCCTTCCGAGCAGGTGGTGGCCGGCGCCACCGCCATGCTGGACGAGCTGCACCGCTGGAGCGTGGCGCTGAAGCCGATGCGCACGCCCGCGCAATAACGGCCTCTCCCCGCCCCTGACCTGTGGTCAAGGGCCTGCAAAACTTGGAAAATCGGCCCCGAGCGCCTATATCTAGGCTATCGAAACGGCGCGATTCGGGGACGGTTCTCGCGCTGCCGCAAACGACATCGAACGCACAGGTTTTCATGAGCGACCAGACCGAAAACGGCAACGGCGCGAACGCCGAATACGGCGCCGATTCCATCAAGGTATTGAAGGGGTTGGACGCCGTGCGCAAGCGGCCGGGCATGTATATCGGCGACACCGACGACGGCTCGGGCCTGCACCACATGGTCTACGAGGTGGTGGACAACGCCATCGACGAGGCGCTGGCCGGCCATGCCGACCTGGTATCGGTGACGCTCAACCCCGACGGCTCCTGCACCGTGGCCGACAATGGGCGCGGCATCCCTACCGACCTGCACCCTTCCGAGGGCGTGTCGGCGGCCGAGGTCATCATGACCCAGCTCCATGCCGGCGGCAAGTTCGACCAGAACTCCTACAAGGTGTCCGGCGGCCTGCACGGCGTGGGCGTGTCGGTGGTCAACGCGCTGTCGGTGTGGCTGAAGCTGACCATCCGCCGGCACGGGCAAATCCACGAGATGCGCTTCGCGCATGGCGACGCCGAGGCGCCGCTGGCCGTGGTCGGCACCTACGAGGAACAGAGCCTGCCCGGCACCTATGAAGGCCGCAGCGGCACCGCCGTCACCTTCCTGCCCTCGCCCGACACGTTCAAGGGCGTGACCGATTTCGACTACGCCACGCTGGAGCACCGGCTGCGCGAGCTGGCCTTCCTCAATTCCGGCGTGCGCATCGTGCTGACCGACAAGCGCCATGCCGACGTCAAGACGCAGGAACTGCACTACGAAGGCGGGCTGGAAGAGTTCGTCAAGTTCCTCGACCGGGCCAAGAAGCCGCTGATCGACAGGCCGATCGCCATCCGCAGCGAGCGCGACGGCATCACCGTCGAGGTGGCGATGTGGTGGAACGACAGCTACCACGAGAACGTGCTCGCCTTCACCAACAACATCCCCCAGCGCGACGGCGGCACGCATCTGGCCGGCTTCCGCGGCGCGCTGACGCGGCAGGTGACCGGCTATGCCGACACTGCCGGCATCTCCAAGAAGGAAAAGGTCACGCTGACCGGCGACGACTGCCGCGAGGGGCTGACCGCCGTGCTTTCGGTGAAGGTGCCCGACCCGAAATTCTCCTCCCAGACCAAGGACAAGCTGGTCTCCTCCGAGGTGCGCCCGGTGGTGGAGGGGCTCGTCAACGAGGCGCTGGGCATCTGGCTGGAAGAGCACCCGTCCGAGGCCAGGACGCTGGTGGGCAAGGTGGTGGAGGCGGCCGCCGCGCGCGAGGCCGCGCGCAGGGCGCGTGAGCTGACCCGGCGCAAGGGCGTGCTCGACATCACCTCCCTGCCCGGCAAGCTGGCCGACTGCCAGGAGCGCGACCCGGCCAAGTCGGAACTGTTCATCGTCGAGGGCGATTCCGCCGGCGGCTCGGCCAAGGGCGGCCGCTCGCGCCAGAACCAGGCGATCCTGCCGCTGCGCGGCAAGATCCTCAACGTGGAGCGCGCGCGCTTCGACCGCATGCTGTCGTCCGACATGATCGGCACGCTGATCACCGCGCTCGGCACCTCGATCGGCAAGGACGAGTTCAACGCCGACAAGCTGCGCTACCACAAGATCATCATCATGACCGACGCCGACGTGGACGGCGCCCACATCCGCACGCTGCTGCTCACCTTCTTCTTCCGGCAGATGCCGGAGCTGATCGAGCGCGGTCACCTCTACATAGCCCAGCCGCCGCTCTACAAGGTCACGCGCGGCAAGAGCTCGCAATATCTGAAGGACCAGGCCGCCTTCGAGGACTATCTGATCGATACCGGCCTGGAGGAATCCTCGCTGACGCTGGGCTCGGGCGAGGTGCGCACCGGGCAGGACCTGCGCGCGGCGGTGGAGGATGCGCTGGCCGTGCGCCAGCTCGTCAACGGGCTGCACACCCGCTACAACCGCCCCGTGGTCGAGCAGGCGGCGATCGCCGGCGGGCTGAACGCCGACGTCGCGGCCGATCTTTCCCGCGCCGGCCCGATGGCGACACGCATCGCGCAGCGCCTCGACCTGATCGCCGAGGAGACGGAGCGCGGCTGGGAAGGCCGCACCGCCACCTCCAACGACGGCACCGGCGGCTATATATTCGAGCGCACGGTGCGCGGCGTGCGGGAATACGCCCAGATCGACATGGGGCTCGTCAATTCCGCCGATGCGCGCGCGCTGGACCGCTATGCCGGGCGCCTCGGCGAGGTCTATGGCGAGCCGCCGGTGCTGCGCCGCAAGGAAGCGTCCGAGACCATCTCCGGCCCGCTGGCGCTGCTCGACGCCGTGTTCGCCGCCGGCCGCAAGGGCCTGACCATGCAGCGCTACAAGGGCCTCGGCGAGATGAACGCCGAGCAGCTCTGGGAAACCACGCTCGACCCGAACGTGCGCTCGTTGCTGCAGGTCAGGATCAGCGACGCCACCGACGCGGACGCGCTGTTCTCGCGCCTGATGGGCGACGAGGTCGAGCCGCGGCGCGAATTCATCCAGGAAAACGCGCTGTCGGTGGCCAACCTCGACATCTGAGGTTTCCGGCGCCCGGCCCGTTGCGGGCGCCGCTTCGCCTGAGAGCGAAAACGCGGGCGAATTTATTCCACCGAGTTTACCCCCACCCCTAACCCCTCCCCACAAGGGGGAGGGGGACTTTGCGGAAGCGTTCTGCCGGATCGGGACAAGGGTCGGCACCGGGATTCCCCTCCCCGTTGTGGGGAGGGGTCAGGGGTGGGGGTATGACGCCGCGCGTGCAGCGCCCCCGGTCAGGCGTCGGCGCCGTAGACCAGCCGGTCCTGCCGTGCCCTCAGTTCCGCGATCTTCGAGCCGGGCGCCACGGCGGCGTTGGCATAGGTGAGAAGCTCGCCCTTCCTGATCGGCGCCGTCACCTGCCCGCCCTGCAGCAGGCCGCAGGGAATGGCGCGGGCGGCGCGCGCCTCCGGCGCGGTCATGGTCCAGGCGCGGTAGCTGTATTCCCCGATGGCGTCGAGGCGGTCGCCGGGCTTCAGGTCCTTCTTGGCGACGGCGCAGACGTCGGCCACCGGCTTCGGCAGCGGCACCATGTCGGCCTTGCCGTAGAGCACGGCGCGCGCGCAGGTGAGCGGCACTTCCAGCGAGGTGAGGTGGTAGGGCCGGTGGAAGGTGAAGTAGGGCCCCTGCCCCATCTTCAGGTCCTCCATGCGCTCGCGCACGCGCGGGTGCGACATGTCGGCGACGACGAACACGCCGGGCGCCACGCCCTTGCCGATGGAATAGTCCACCACGCCGGCCTTCGACAGCACGCCGCCATCCTTCTGCGGCACCAGCACCTTGGAAAGCTCGCCCAGCGTGGCGGCGGGGCCGTGCATGCCGGCCCTGTCGGGCACGAGGCCGGTGGCGTTGGCGATCGCCGCCATCTCCACCATGGTCTTGGAGCCGTCGACGAACTCCACCAGCATGCGCACGTTCATGTTGCGGCGCGCGGCCTCCTCCTCGTAGTCGGGCGGGGTGGCGTCCACGTTGAGCGGGTTGTTCTTGCCCTTGCCGGCGGCGACGATGGGGTAGCCCATGGCCGAGACGAACTCGATCAGCTCCATGCAGGCCGAAGGCTCGTCGCCGGCGCCGAGCGAATAGACGACGCCCAGCCGCTCGGCCTCGGCCTTCAGATAGGCGCCGATGGTGACGTCCGCCTCGACATTCATCATCACCAGATGCTTGCCGTGCTCCATGGCGGCGAGGCCGATCTCGGCACCCACGGCGGGGACGCCGGTGGCGTCCACCACCACGTCGATCTGCTCGCTGGCGATGACCAGCGAGGCATCGGAGGTCACGGCGATCCTGCCGGCCTCGATGGCGGCGGTCACGGCGGAACCGCTTTCCGCCTCGCGCGCGTGGCCGCCTTCGCCATAGGCGATCTCGGCCGCCCTGAGCGCCGCCGGAAGCTTGCGCTCTGCCACCGCGCCGACCTCGACGCCGTTCATGCGGGCGACGGCGGTGACGATGTCGGTGCCCATCTCGCCGCAGCCGATCAGGCCGATGCGGATGGGCCGGCCCGCCTTCTGCCGTTCGATCAGGTCGCGGGCCAGCCCCGTCGGCGAAACGTTGATGCTCATGACGGACGACTCCCTTGGCCGAGCGCTTTCATCATACCTATCGAGCGCATGTTTTCCTGGCAACCGCCGCGCCGCAGGACGGCACGGCGCGCCGCGCGACAAAAAGGCGAGCAAAGAAAAAGCCCGGCGAACCGGGCTTTTCGGTGACACCGGCCAGCAGGGCCGGAAAGCTCATGGATCCAAGCTCAGTGATCCATCGCCTTGACGATGTCCTCGGTCATCTTCTTGGCGTCGCCGAGCAGCATCA